>JBDTSO010000016.1:0-17005 GCA_039931085.1 Acidobacteriota bacterium
CGCACAACTCATTAAAAGCCTGTAATGCTCAATTTACAAGCGGTGGCAGAACCAGAGCGGGCGATGACTTCTGCATCTGCATTCATAAAAATGGCGAACCGTTCGACAAATGTTTAGATGAATACAAAAATGCTCCTGCTGATCCCGCCCAAACGCCGTGAAAATTTACCTAATCGGTTTTTAATGAATCGGCATCGAATTGGACGGCGAAATTGACGAATATTTTTCAATCTTCAATCTTCAATAATCTTCCGATTGCAACCGTAATTTGAACGAACTATACTTGATAGCTTATTTGAATGGACGTTCAACTGGTTATTACATTTTCGATTCTGATTGTCGCGCTGATTTTGTTTTTTACGGACAAACTTCCCGCCGATTTGGTTGCTTTGCTCGTCGTCGTTGCGCTTGGCGTGTCGGGCGTTTTGACTCCGCAGGAAGCGTTTTCGGGGTTTTCGCGTTCCGCCGTAATTACGATTCTGGCGATTTTTATTATTGCCGAAGCTCTGCGGCGCAGCGGCGTTACCGAACAGGTCGGGAATATTCTGCTCAAAGTCGGCGGCAAAAGCGAACGGCGGCTGGTCGTCGTCGTAATGATCGCGGGCGCGTTTTTGTCGCTTTTTATGAACAACATCGCGGCGGCGGCGGTTTTGCTGCCGGCGGTTTCGGGCGCGGCGCGAAAGGCGAAAGTCAATCTTTCGAGGGTTTTAATGCCGCTTGCGTTCGGCACGATTCTCGGCGGCACGGCGACGCTTTTGACGACTGCCAATATTATTCTCAGTTCACTGTTGGTGGATAATAACATTCGAGGTTTTAGCCTTTTAGACTTTGCTCCCGTCGGCATTCCGCTGGTCGTCGTCGGCATTGCGTATATCGCGCTTGTCGGGCGCAAATCTTTGCCCGGCGAATCTCTGCTTGAACGCACTCAAGCTCCGTCAAAAAAAAATCAGGAAGATTTGGTCGAAACTTATCATCTCGACAAAAAACTTTTTCGCGCCGGTGTTCCTGAAAGTTCGTTTTTGATTGGTAAAACGATTGCCGAATGCACTTTGCGGGAAGATTTCAAAGTAAGCATCGTCGCCATCGAACGCGAAGGCAAACGGCTCGTTTCTATTTCGCCCGAAACCTTAATCGAAGACGGCGACATTTTGATTTTGGAAGGCGACGAAGAAGATTTTCGCCGCCGCGATGTCGAACCGTTTATGGAGCATCTCGCCGCGAGCGAGTGGCACGAGCAGGATTTGCAGTCGCGCGCCGTTGATGTCGTCGAAGCGATGCTCGCGCCGCGTTCGCGTTTGATTGATCAAACTTTGCGCTCGGCGCATTTCCGCGAAAAATACGGTTTGACGGTGTTGGCGATTTGGCGTGCGGACCAGGAATTTTTTATCAATCTGGCGGACATTTCCTTGCAGTTCGGCGACGTGATTCTGCTTCAGGGTTCGCGTGAGAAATTGGCGGTTTTGCGCGACGATCCCGATTTAATCGCGCTGATGTCGAAAGAGGATCAAGCCATTACCGTGCCGAACAAAGGACGCGCCGCGCTGATGATTTTTGTCGCAACCTTGTTAATCGCCATTTTTGAGCCGAGTATTACGGGCGCGGTAATGCTCGGCGGTGCGTTGGCGATGATGCTCATCGGAATTTTGACAACCGAACAGGCGTATTCGGCAATTAGCTGGAAAACCGTTTTTTTGGTTGCCGGAATTTTACCGCTCGGCATCGCTTTGACAAAGACAAACGCCGCCGGAATGATGGCAAACGGCGTTGTTACAATTCTTGGACCGTTCGGACCTCTCGCGCTGCTCGCCGGATTATTTTTGGCAACAATGCTGCTCGTGCAGGCGATGAACGGCGCGGCAGTGGCGGCTTTGATGGGACCGATTGCAATCAGCATCGCGCAACAGGTCGGCATAAATCCGCGCACATTGGTAATGGGCGTTGCGTTGGCGACTTCGATGGCGTTTATCACGCCGCTCGGTCATCCGGTTAATATTCTAGTGATGAGTCCGGGCGGTTACAATTTCCGCGATTTTATGAAAATCGGCTTGCCCTTGGCGATAATTTTATTCGTCGTCGTAATGATTGTTCTGCCGATTGTTTGGCAACTTTGACTAAACTTGAATCTTGAATCAGAAAATTGAAATTTTTTTACCACAGATACACACTGATTGAGGAAGATAAAGGCGGATAAATCAATGATTTATTCATACTATTTTATCTTTATCTTTATCTGTTTTATCCGCTTTTATCGGTGTGCATCTGTGGTAAAATTCTTTTTTTCATTTCTAAGCAAGATAGGAGTTAACTAAAAAAACTCTTCACATTGTTCGTAATAAAACTCAAAATTTCCTCGTTCATTTCCGTATGAATCGGCAGCGACAACACGGAATCGCACAGCTTTTCCGTAACCGGCAAAGCAAAATCAGCCGGAACAGATTCGGCAAAAGCCTCTTGACGATAAAGCGGAACAGGATAATAAATCATCGCCGGAACACCTTTTTCCGCGAGATGTTTTTGCAATTCGTTACGCTTTCCGTTTTTGACTTGGAGCGTGTATTGATGAAAAACGTGCGTCGAATGTTCTTCGCGCACCGGCGTTTGCAGTTCAGCGATGTCTGCAAACGCTTCATCGTAAAAAGCGGCGACTTTTTGGCGGGCGGCACAATAATCGTCTAAACGCTTTAATTTTATATTCAAAATCGCTGCCTGAATCGAATCGAGCCGTGAATTAACGCCGATGACCGAATGAAAATACTGTTTCGATTGTCCGTGATTAGCAATAATTCTCATCTTTTGCGCCAAATCGTCATCGTCAGTAAAAATCGCGCCGCCGTCGCCGTAACAACCCAAATTTTTTGACGGAAAAAACGAAGTACAGCCGATATGTCCGATTGTTCCGGCTTTTTTTACGCGCCCGTCGCTAAACGTATAATCCGAACCGATTGCCTGCGCGTTGTCTTCGATAACGTATAAATTATGCTCGTTCGCAACGCGCATAATTCCTTCCATATCACAACTTTGCCCGAACAGATGAACCGGAACGATAGCTTTCGTTTTCGGCGTAATCGCTTTTTCGATTATTTCCGCCGTAACATTAAAAGTGTTTTCGTCAACTTCGACCATCACGGGCGTAAGTTTCAGCAAAGATACGACTTCCGCCGTCGCAATAAATGTAAAAGACGGCACGATAATTTCGTCGCCTTCTTTCAAATCGAGTGCCATCATCGCAATCTGCAAAGCGTCCGTGCCGTTGGCGCACGGAATAACGTGCTTGATGTTTAGATAATTTTCCAGATTTGCCTGAAATGCTTTTACTTCCGGTCCGTTGATATAAGCCGTTGAAGAAATGCAGTTGATGACCGCTTCGTCAATTTCGTGTTTGATTTTTTCGTATTGACTTTTCAAGTCAACCATTTGTATTGGATTCATTTATTTTTCCTTGACTAAACAAACTATCGAATTTAAAACTCTGCAAACTAAAAAGCAAATGTGCAGTCATTTAACTGAAGCTTAGTCAAAGTCGAAGTAGCATTTTTTTACCACAGATACACACAGATAAAAACAGGATAAAAAATCGGATAAGAAATAAAAAAATGGATTTATCTTTTCCCATCCGATTTTATCCGTGTTTATCTGTGGTAAAATTTCTTCCGTGCCGACTTTATCTAAACCATAATCATTTAGCAAAAATATATCAGCCGATTTGTCGCCGACAACCGACAAAATGTAAAATGTAAATTCGCAAAAATTTCAAAAACAAAAAAAATTATGTCAAATTACGAAACAATTCTCGTAGAAAAACGCGGCGGAGTCGCTGTTCTAACTATTAATCGCCCGGACAAACTCAACGCTTTGAATTCAAAAGTTCACATGGAAGGCGTTGCCGCTTTGGACGAACTGCGAACGGACGACGAAGTTCGCGTCGTCGTTATTACGGGCGCGGGCGAAAAATCTTTTGTCGCCGGCGCGGACATCTCGGAATTTGCCGGACAAACCGCTGTAACTCAGCGCAATTCGTTTCTCGAAAAAACGCTTTTTAATTCGATTGACACTTTTCCAAAGCCTGTCATTGCAATGATAAACGGTTTTTGTCTGGGCGGCGGCTGCGAACTCGCGCTGGCTTGCGACATCCGTTTGGCGAGTGAAAAAGCCCGACTCGGACAGCCGGAAATAAACTTGGGTATAATTCCCGGCGGCGGCGGAACTCAGCGTTTAACGCGGCTTGTCGGCGAAGGAAAATCAATGGAAATGATTTTGTCGGGCGAAATGATTGATGCGCCGACGGCTTTACAATTAGGTTTGGTCAATCACGTTTACACACCCGAAGAATTGGAGGCGAAAACGATGGAAATGGCGAATAAAATCGCCGAAAAAGCACCGATTGCGTTGCAAATGGCGAAAGAAGCCGTCAAACTCGCGTCGCGCTCAAATTTGGACGAAGGAATGCGCCGTGAAGTTGACCTGTTTGCAATTTGTTTTTCAACCGAAGACAAAGAAGAAGGCGTGGCGGCGTTTTTGGAAAAAAGAAAGCCTGTTTTCAAGGGAAAGTGAATTGTCTGCCGGTCTGATAAACTGTAATTGATCAAACTATAACAGCTCTCAAAATTATGCGACTAATGCCACAAGCTCGCCAATTATTTGTTTAACTGATTGATTTAAGAAGTGCTTCGCGCATTTCTCCGGCGGATGCCCAGCGGAATTGAACTTCTTTGGCGATGGCAGTTTCGATGACGGCGGCGACGCGCAGCGGAATTTCAGGCAAACGCTGTGAAATCGGTATAATCGGTTTTTCAAAAATCGCTTTGACGGTTTCCGAAATTCCGGCGCGGGGCGAAAGGTCGAGCGCGTGTGCGCCGGTCAAAAGGCTGTAAGCAGTCATTCCGATGGCGTAAATATCGGACGGCGGACGAACTTCTTTGAAATCTCTGACCTGTTCGGGCGGCATATAGGCAATCGTTCCCGCCACGTCGCCGACCATCGTAACGCCGCTCATTCCCGTCTGTTTGAAACTTTTCGCTAAACCGAAATCGGTTAATTTTGCGGTGTATTTCGGATAATTTCCGTCAACCAAAATGTTTTGTTCTTTGATGTCGCGGTGAACAAAACCCAGCGAATGAGCAAAATGAAGCGCGTCAAGCGTTTGCTCGATAATTTTGACGACTTCCATATAATTCAGTTTGCCGCCGCGATGTTTGACGAGTTTTGAAGCGTCCATTCCGCCGACATATTCCGAAACGAGGTAAACAATGCCGTTGTGTGTTCCGTGTTCGATATAGCTGACAATGTGCGGATGCTGAAGACTGGCGGCGACTTCGATTTCGCGCATAAAACGCTTGAGCGATTGTTCGCTGACGGCGACTTCGGGCAAAAGAGTTTTAATCGCCACGGCTCGTCCGTCGGACACGGCGCGTGCCAGCATCACGCAACCCATTCCGCCTTGTCCGAGCATTTTTATCATTTGATAACCCGGAATCGGCTGTGGGTTTCTCTTTAATTTTTCGCGGCAGTCATCGCAGACAAAGGAAAGTTTGGCATCGGGACGCGACACTTCGGCTTTTGACAAAATCCCGCAGTTCAAACATTGGATCGTGATGATGGAAGGAATTGTTTGATTAAAATTTTGCGGCGTTTTTGAAGTAACTGCCGCTGTCGGCGCATCGGTTATAACTCCAACTTCCAATACCGTTTCACCGCCTTGAATGCGGTCTCCGTGTTTCAAATGTGCCGTTTCAACCCGAATGCCATTGACGAATGTTCCGTTGGTCGAACTCAAATCACGAAGAAAACACTGTGGCGGCGCGATTTCCAACAGGCAATGATTGCGCGAAAAAAAACGGTCGTGCGGCAGACAGAACTGTGAATCTTCGCTTCGTCCGATTGTGAAAGTTTCGTGTTGTTCAAACGTGAAAACGCGCCCTGTTTGTGGTCCCGCGATCACGCGCAATGTTACGCGCATCAATTAAGTAACTTTTCAAACAATTTAAAAAACATCGTCGGCTTTTATCTTACCAAAATCGCAAATAGGATAAAAACAATCGAACTCAAAATACTGACCGCTCCGAGAATCAAACCGGCAATTGCCATTCCGCGCCCGCCATATTTTGTCGGGTCGTTATTGGCGTTGTTCATTCCGAGATAACCTGTAATTGCAGCAGCAACACCGAGCGGAAAACCGCCGTAACAACAAAATAACACGAAGCTCAAAATTCCTAAAATCAAAGAAACCGTCGGAAGAGTTTGATCTTGTTTCTGCACCATCATTGACGGCGCGTAGGATTGATTTTGTAAATCTGCCTGATTCCGCCACTGCGAAACAGGTTCTGGATTTTGCCAGTTTGACGGTTCGGAGCTTTGCCAGTTCGGATCGGTGATACGCGGCGTTTCCATAAACAGCGTCGGCGGCGCGTCGTTGCTGCCGAATATTTCCAATGCCGCGCCGTCATTAAGACAAAAATTTTGTTCGCTGTCATTATAAGTTTCTTTACATACCGGACAAATTTTCATAATGATTAAAAATTCAGTTACTGACTTCGAGATGCGAGAAAGCAACCGGAATCGCATCTCCGGCGTAAAATCCTGATACGCCGTCTTTATATCCATCGGTATTTTTCAAAGAATTGACCGATTCGCCGTTGATAAAAAATTCCATATTGTCGCCGTCGTCGCGCACTTCCAAAACATTTTCCTGCGTTCCGTCCTTTATCGCCGAAGATTCCGTCCAGTCTATTTCCTCTATTTCCTTCTGCGAATCGTGTCTGACGACGCGGTATTTTTGATTTTCCGAATCTATTAAAAAGGCGTAATCCTGCTTTAACGGCTGGTTTGCGCTGTGAAATACCAACCCGAATCCCAAATCGCTGTCTTCTTCATTGACATTTCTAACGGTAATCCGCGTTACGGCATTCTCGGTTTTATAATTTCTCGTCGGAACTATCACGAAATAAGTTCCTTTTCTTTTTGAACTCATTATCAATTCGCCGCCCTTATATTTCAAATTTCCATATTCGGTAAACTTTTCGTTGAACAAAGATAATTCAATGTCATTCACATTGGTTTTGTTATTCGGCAAGGCGGACGGAGAAGCGGAAATTTTTCGATTTTCGTAAACGGCAACATTTGAATTGCTGTCATTCATATTTGCGACCAGAGCGATAAATCCGACCAAACCGCCGCCGCAAAGTAAAACCAAACCGCCCAAAATGCCCAAAACCCAAATCCACGTTTTGGATTTTTTCGGCGGAGGCTGTGCCGAAAATTGATTCGGCTTGTTCCAATCGCTTTGAGCCGCCGGTTGACTGCCGAAATTTTCATTCGGATTTGTCGGAGGCGGTTGGTTGACAAAGACGGTTGCCGGCAGAGAATCTTCGGATTTGCTCATCTGCGTTAAAAGCGTTCCGTCATTCAAACAAAAATTTAGATTCTCATCTGAATAGGTTTTCTGGCATTTCGGACAAATTTTCATCTTTTTTTCCTATTTTATTGTGAGAGTTTTAATTATTATACGTTATATTTTGTCGAAAAAGACAAAGCGAATTTTATAGATTGTTGAATTTCAGTTTAAATTAAAGCCGCAGCGTCCGCAATAATTGATGTGCGGAGGAAATTTTGCGCCGCAGCGACCGCAAATTTTTTCAACTTGCTGCGGTGAATTTCGTCCGACATTTGAGTAAAATCCGGCAGTTTTGCTCGCTGCAGGACTGCTCGTTTGACCGAGACTTATTCCGCAGCGACCGCAAAATTTGGATGATGCGGGCAAATCTGCCGAACAGTGCGGACAAGGAAAACTGTTTTTATCTTCGCCTTTGCTAATGAGAGAAAAAGAATGATTGCCGCATTTTCCGCAATATTTCACGCCTTCGGCAAAACGCGCCTGACACTTATTACAAGCGACAATGCCCGGCATTATACTCGAATGAACGCCGCTGCTGCTTGCCTGCGAAGGCGAAGGCTGACTATTTTTCCCGTGCAGAGTTTTAAGCTGCGCTTGAATAACCTGTTCGTCCGTGCCTTCACGCAGTTCGATAACGCGCTCATCGTCTTTTTCGCCCGCTTTGGAAACTCTTAAAATATGCTGTCCGGCGGGAACTGTTGATAAAACCAATCTTCCCGAACTTCCGACAATTCCCCTTCTTTCATCGTCAATATAAATTTCTGCGCCGGTCGGAGCTAAAATAACGAGTCTGGCTGAACCTTCATCGGATTTGTCATCAACATTTTCCGCCGCTTTTTCGAGTTCTTCAATCCATTCACGCACGCTTGACGGACGGTTTTTCGGTTCTTTGTCCAAAGCCTGCATCACGGCTTGTTCGACATCTTTTGGAATATCGGAACGAATCGTCGAAAGCGGCGGCGGCGCGTGCATAATTTTCTGCATCACGAGCTGCATCATATCGCCCGTGAATGGCGTTTTTCCACCGAGCATCAAATAAGCAATCGTGCCGAGCGCGTAAATATCAGCGCGAACGTCCACGCCGAGTTCCGGCTGCATCTGTTCGGGCGACATAAATTCCGGCGTTCCGATAATTCCGCGTGAAGAAGGTGTCGCCTTTGAACTCGCGTCGGTAACGGTTTGATTAACGATTTTTGCCAGACCGAAATCGCCGACTTTAATAAAACCGTCGCCTTTTCCCTTCGTCATTATAAAAATATTGGCTGGTTTCAAATCGCGGTGCAGAACTCCGGCATCGTGCGCCGCTTCCACGCCGTCGGCGATTTGCCGCAAAAGATTGACGGCGCGTTTCACTGGCAAAGTTCCTTCGCGCCGCAAAAGCCGATGCAGCGTTTCGCCTTCGACATATTCCATCACGAGATAAAAAACGCCGTCCGCGCTTTCGCCGAAATCGGTAACGTCAACAATATGCGGGTGCCGAATCGAAGCCGCCGACATCGCTTCACGTTCAAACCGCACAATCGCCTCGCCTTCGGCTAAATCATCGCCGTTTAAAATATCCTGTCGCACGGTTTTAACAGCGACGCGCCGCGTTCCCAAATTTTCGTCCTTTGCCAGATAAACCTGTCCCATCGCGCCGCGCCCGATTCGCTTTTCGAGCAAATAACGATTAGCGAGCAATCTGCCGCCGGGCAAACTAAGGCGCGTCTGCGTTTGGTCATTCGGACAATAATTTACATTGTCTTCATAACAAACTTCACATTTCGGGCATTCCTTCATCTTTTTTTATTTTCCCTGTTTATCGGACATTTACCAAATTATGAACGCAAAAAGTTTTGATTTGTTCAGGACTTATTTAAAGTCGGAACGGAGGAAATTTTACCACAGATGCACACTGATGAAATCGGATGAGAAGAAGATAAAACAATTTATCTAATTTCTTATCCGATTTTTTATCCTGTTTTTATCCGTGTGCATCTGTGGTAAAAATAGTGCTTTAAGTTTGTGTAAGGACTATTCGTTTGTGGCAGCCCGCATCAATTTTTGGACTTTGTTTTTCAATCTTGCTATAATCCGTTTCGTACGAGTTATTGGGTCGTTAGCTCAGTTGGTAGAGCAGCGGACTCTTGTTCATTGAAATAGGAGCTTTTGTTGGAAACAGCAAAATGTAAATGTGGCTGTATGCTGGAAACCCCTGAGAGCTTTGAGTACGAGCATCCAAGCGTAAAAATCTCAAAGATTGGGCAATCAGCAGGCAACTCTCAATAAGGTTTTCGGATTATTAAATTTGTCATTGTTATGGAATCGCAACAATTACGAAAAATAGTTTGAAATAATAAATTTTATCGAGAAAGCCCTCAGAGACTATACGCCGCACGCCCAAACAGATAATGCTGTGGGTGATGAGATAGTCCAGACTACAACGCTTGATTTTTTCGGCGGCTAATGAAAGTTAGTGTGGTATGTAATCCGCGGGTCGCTGGTTCAAAACCAGCACGACCCACCAATAATTTTAGAGAAGACAAGTTTTTGGCAGAACTTGTATTTTTTTGATTTAAAGCGGTAGCCCGACGCGGCGCACTAAATCGGCATAGCGCGGATCGGAACGGAGATTGTCAAACTCGGGCGAAACTTTTAGCCAGAGGATGTTTGTGCTGCGCTCGTTATATGCTTTCTCCAAAAACTCGAATGCTTTGTCCCGTTCGCCAAGTTGTCCAAAGATTGCTGCCGTTTGCACAGCATCGAATTTTTCGTTATCTAAGGCAAATTCCAGCAACTTTTTCCAATAGCCTTTTGCGCCCGATTTTTTGAAAGCGTCTGCGAGTGTTTCACGTTTCACTATCGGCAACCGCAAATCGTCTCCCGTCAGAGTTGAATAATTGTTGGAAGCCGCGATTGATTCTTCAAACATATTTTCTCCTTTATAAATTTGTCCCAGATATAAATACGTTCGCGCGTAGTTCGAGTCTATTTCCTTGAGTTTTTTCAGGTGATTGATTGCGACATCAGGCTGACGGGCATAATAATAAGTCAGCCCCAAATCTGTATTGATAGCGAGCGAAAGCGGATCGAGTTCCAATGCCCGGTTATATTCCGCAAAACTTTCATCGAATCGCCCTTCCATTGCCAAAAAATCAGCATACCAATGATGCGCCGTCGCGTAATTCGGGCTTAACTCGATGGCTCGTTTGTAATCTCTCTCGGCACCGGCAAAGTCCCATTCGTAATAGCATTTATTAATTGCCAGCACAGCATATGCTTCGCCGAGCGTATCATCAATTTCCAATGCCTTTTGAACTGCGGCTTGCACCATCGCCACTCTCTTTGGGGTTGTATTAGTATAATTAAAATCTCCGCTCAAATAGCAATTCGCTAATCCGACATAAGCCAGCGCGTATGTCGAGTCTTTTTCAAGTGCCTGATTAAAAAACTCAACGGCTTTCTCAAAACCTTCATTTGTCCGCTTGTTCCAGTAATAACGCCCTTTTAGATAAAGTCGAAAGGCTTCGGGATCGTCGGTATCGCCTCTTGCTAATCGTTGTCGTTGTTCGCCCGTCAGTTTCGAGCGCAACGCTTCGGTAACGTCACGCGCCAATTCCTGCCGCAGAGCAAATTCGTCGGATGCTTTGCGAGAATATTGTCGTCCCCAAATTTGCCGGTTGTCGCGCACGTCGGTCAATTCGGCGTTAATCGTCAAATCGTCGCCGTGCTGAGAGAATCTGCCGGTTAAAACCGCGTTGACATTCAATTCGCGCCCGACGGTCATCGAATCCGTCGGCTTATTTTTATACTGAAAAGCGGAGTTGCGGCTGATGACGCGCAGATTCGAGAGCGCAGACAAACTATTGATAACGCTTTCGGTCAAGCCGTCCGACAGGTATTCTGTGTCGGGATTCTGATTTTCAAACGGCAGAACGGCGACTGATTCGATCTGGAGAGTGCTTGCCGAACCGCCGCGAAGACGCGAAAAGCCGAAATAATTAAATCCGAGAACAACCACCAGAACCATCAGACAAGCCGCCGAAATCCAGAAGAGAACTTTCCGTTTCCCGAAAACCGTTTTCTTTCCCACATTTGCCGTCGGCGCGATGATGTTTTGCTCTTCAACATCCGCCGTCGGCGCGATGATATTTTCTTCTTCGACTTGAACAATCGGCGGTTCATCGCCGCCAATTTTCACCTCGCCGATAAACCGATAACCTTTACGCGGCAGATTTTCGATAAATTTCGCATCTTTGGCATCGTCGCCCAAAACTTTGCGAAGCGTCGTCATCGTGACGGTCAAACTGTTGTCGCTGACAAAGGTGTCTTTCCAAACCGTATCGAAAAAATCCTGTTTGGTCACAATCTGTCCGGCGCGTTCGACGAGCAGACACAAAACCTGAAAACTGCGCCGGTTGATTCGCAGTTTTCCCCCGTTTGACCGCTTCAATTTCCGTCCATCTTTTTTTGCTTGGTGTTGGACTTTCTGCCGTCTGGTTTTGCATTTGTTTTCGTTCGACTACCGCATTCTTTTTAATTATTATTATTCCTTTCATTTTTCCCTCCCGTACTTCTGATATAAATTACCGTTTTACAAAATCATTCAGCTTCCGTCAGAGACTCTTCGATCAGATGTTCCGACAAAAACCAAGTCTGCATTTCGTGCGTCCGAATAATACTGCTGACCAATAGATCATTAGTTCCTTCGTCGCCTCGTTCAGCCGCTTTTGTTGCCGCTTCACGGGCATCTATTAAAATCGTTTCGTGTGCTTCAAGCAGACGCGAGATTTGCACTGGAACTTCCTCGCGTCCTTTTGACGGACGGGCAATCTGCGTCATTTCGGCGACATCCTGCGGCACGGCAACCGACACTCCGCCGAGCATTTGAACGCGTTCGGCAAGTGCGTCAACGAGTTCGACCTGTTCTTCGTAATGTTTGTCGAACAGCAGATGAAGCTCACGAAAAGTTATTCCCGAAACCTGCCAGTGATGTTTTTTATATAAATCTCTAAGCATCATCGAATCAGCTAAAATTTGATTGAGATCGGTAACGCTATTTGTTCTGACTTCATCGGATAAACCGATTCGTAAGCGTTTTGTAACCTCGCCAAAATGTTGCAATTCGTGCGCTCTTTGTCCAAGATTCGGTTGTTTATGCCCGAATCGAGCCGAATCCATTTCTGTTTTTGTCCCTTGATTATTCATAGTGTTTGTATTCTCCATATTGATTTGAATTAAAAAAAATTGTAATTAAAACTCACAACCGCAAGTAAAGTCCCAACCGCCGCCGAAAATATCGAATTTGGTTTTCCCTATACCTTTCACGCCAGTCAAAATTCCGTGATCGTGGTTGCAATTCGCATAGTTTGGGTTTTGATTTTTCAAAATTCTCTTTCCTATTTTCTTTATGCTTTTTGTCTCAACTTCTTCCGACAGGCGATTGAGGAGACGTATTGCAAGTTGAGTTCCAATTTTCGCAAAAGCATAAATGCCCGCGTTTGCGGGCGGTTGGCGCAAACGCGGGCAATTATGCCGTGTCGAAATAACATCACGGCAGTCGAAATGCTGACTCAAAATTAAGAATTCAGCGATTGTCCCGGTGATTTATGAAGCAGCTAAAACCCTTTGTTTCCGCCTTTTTTAATTGTTTGCCGCGTTCGGACGGGCAGTTGGTATGAAACTTGTTTAGGAGTGAGGTTGAGACAATATTTGCCTTGAATTGAGAGGAACAAATAAGCGTAATATTTCCGGCTAAAAAGCCGCATATTCTGCGTCGGTTTCGATGATTATTCACTGGCAAAACTTAATTAAAAGGAGAAAAAATTATGACTACAACTAAGGAAAATGCGACCGGAAAAATCACCGGATATGCTGCGTCCACGCAATCCAAAATCAATCTGCTTTCAATCCTGTTTGCCGTTGCCGTCGTGTTCGGAGTACTTGCCGTCGCACCGCTTGCGGCATACGCCGGGGAAAACAGTCGCGTAACATATAAAACCGTCAAAATAGACGGTCTCGACATTTTTTACCGCGAAGCCGGTTCGCCGTCGAATCCGACCGTGCTGCTGCTGCACGGCTTCCCGACTTCTTCGCGGATGTATCGCAATCTGATGCCGCTGCTCGCCGAACGATATCACGTCGTCGCGCCGGATTATCCGGGTTTCGGGAACAGTTCCGCGCCGCCGGTGGACAAGTTTGAATACACTTTCGCCAATCTAACGGATGTGATTGATAAATTTACACAAGCGGTGAAACTCGACCGATACAGTATTTACCTGCAGGATTACGGCGGTCCGGTCGGCTTTCGCCTCGCGGTCAAACATCCTGAGCGAGTGCAGGCACTGATCGTGCAGAACGGCAACGCATACGACGAAGGATTGCGGGAATTCTGGGACCCGATCAAAGCCTATTGGAAAGACCGCACCGACGAAAACGCCTTACCGATCAAGAAGATTTTTATGCCTGACGGAACAAAATGGCAATACACGAACGGTGTGCGAAACATCGAGGATTTGAATCCCGATACGTGGCTGCTCGACCAGTATTTAATTGATCGTCCCGGCAATAAAGACATTCAGTTACAGCTTTTTTACAGTTACGGTTCAAACCCGCCGCTTTATCCAAGTTGGCAAGAATTCTTCCGCAAATACCAGCCGCCGACGCTGATCGTGTGGGGCAAAAACGATTTTATTTTTCCGCCCGAAGGTGCCGAGCCGTATAAACGCGACTTGAAAAATATCGAATTTCACCTGCTTGATACCGGACACTTCGCCCTTGAAGAAGATTGCGATGTGATCGCTGCGTATATGAACAGTTTTCTCGACAAGCAGGTCAAAAGACAGAAGGCGGTTCAGGCATCCGTTAAATAAAGGATTGACGGAGGCGAAAGAAGCCCGAAGAAGAATTTCGGAATTTGATACAGATGGAATTCGGTTTCGGCAGTGAAATCCAGAAGCAATCCGGGTAAAAATGCAAAAAGCTAAGATAAAAAATAATCCCGCCAAATTATTGGCAGGATTATTTTTGTGAAATATTTCAAGCTATTTTCGCGTCAGCATTTAGCAACCGCCGCTCGGATTCTTTGATCGGTGAATCGTTGATACTCGCGTAACGCCGCCTCATCAAACCATCATCGTCAAACTCCCAAAGCTCGTTACCGTAGCTGCGAAACCAGTTTCCGCCCGCATCGTGCCATTCGTATTCAAAACGCACCGCCATTCGGTTGTCGCGGAAACCCCACAATTCTTTGACGAGCCGGTAATCGAGTTCCTTCGCCCATTTGCGTTTCAAAAATTGAATGATTTCCTTGCGTCCATTAATAAATTCCGCACGGTTGCGCCACTCGGAATCAACCGTGTAAGCCAGAGCGATCTGTTCCGCATCGCGCGTATTCCAAGCATTTTCGGCGGCTTTGACTTTTGCCAGTGCCGTTTCCATCGTGAACGGCGGTTTGATAATCGGTATAGACATATTTTTTATTGATTCAAGATAATCTGCAACCTTTTTGACTGACTTGCTGAAAATCCTGAAAAAGGTTTTCGCATTCCTCGCTAAGAACGCCCGCGCGAATTTCGGGCGGCGCAAATTTCGCCGGAAAATCCGCATCTGCCAGAACAGCAAACTTTGAATTTGCACCGCCGACCTTGTTGTTTGAAATGCCGAAAACGACAATGCGAATTCCCGTCTGCCGAATTGCAAAAGCGCACATTACGCACGGTTCGACATTCGTATAAAGCGTTGCGCCCGACAAATCGAGCGTGTTAAATTTCTCGCAAGCCGCGCGAATGGCTTCGATTTCGGCGTGAGCGGTCGGGTCGAGTTTTGATTTGACCGATTCGATGCCCTCGCTAATGATTTCGCCGCTGCTGACAATTAAAGCACCAACGGGCGCGTCGCCGTTCTCCAGCGCGATTCGAGCTAGTTCCAAACAACGCCTCATAAAATTTTCGTCGTCAACCATTTTTTTCGCTTTTCAACCGTTTGATTTCCGCTTCGAGTTTTTCGATATGTTCGTAAAACGGCTGGGTCATTGCTTTGATTTCCTCAATCGTAAAGCGCGGAGTGATATGTTGCGGACAATTCCAATCGAAGGCTTCGACGTGCAAAACGACGGCGCGTTCAATGCGCGCTTTGTAATCCGGCATTTGCAGCTTCTCGGCGAGTTCGGGCGCGTCTTTCGCATCTTTGATTTCAACGCGGGCGAGAACTTTCAAGCGTTGCTGATTCGGGTAGTCCATCAGAATCAAAGCCGCCCGGTCGTTGACCGATAAATTTCCGGTGCTGATGTATTGCAGATTGCCGCGAAAATCGTCGTAACCCAAAGTTTGCGCATCCAGAACTTTCAAAAAACCTTTTGGTCCGCCGCGAAACTGCACATACGGCTGATTATTTTCCCCGACTGTCGCCAGATAAAAGCTATCGCGTTCGGCGATAAATGCGATTTCATCTTCGGTCAAACCGAAAAAATCCGGCTCGCCCGATTCAAATCTTGCTAACCCGCGCCGTGTGCCGTAATGTTCCTGCGCCTGTTTGACTGACGGCGTAAAAGTTAAATCAAAAAATTTGTGCGACATTTTTCTCCTCGAAAAAACCAAAACCTTTTTCTATTTTTTAATCGAAATGCTTACTAACAAAATTCGACTTCACGTTTTCGATTAAGACCGGATTTGCAATGTCCTGAGCCGGGCTGACAATCAGGTAACGTGGTTTTTGGTTTTCTATTCCAAACTGCTTGTCTTGGACGACAACTTTTTTCAAAGGTCCAATCGCTTGCGCGACCGCCGCCCCGTCCGACCACGTTGTAAAGGTTACGAGCGGCAACGCATCGGCGAAAGGCGGCTGATTTGTATCCGACAGAAAAAGCGTATATTGGGATTTTGGCTGCAAACCGGAGACGGCAATCTCCAACAAATCGAGCAGTCCGAGCGAATTAACGGCAACCGTCGCGCTCGCGCTTTGAAATGCCGTTCCCGCAATTGCTTTCATCTCAATTTTAATCACGTTTGCCGCTTCGCTCAAAGGCACGAGATTTTCCGTTCCCGAGCCGGTCGGAACAGCGTTAGGCACATAAACTAGAGCCTGCGCGGTTTGTCCGACCGGAATCGTCGCAATTACTTTGTTTGTCAGCGTATCTATGGCTTGAACCGCGCCGCCGTTTTCCAGTCCGACATACACGCGCGACCCGTCGCCCGAACGCCAGATTCCGTGCGGAAGCTCGCCGACCGGAATCCGCGCGATGAGTTCCGGCTTCGTCCCGCGCCGAAAAACTTTTACTTCATCCGCTCCGCCGACGGTCACATAAACGAACTTGCCGTTTTTGTTGTCAACAAAAATAACATGATTGCTGATCGGTCCTGTCTCCATTACGGCAATCTGATTGAATGGCGGCTCGGCACTAAATGCCTGTGTTTTGCTGGCATCTTTGAGAGTCAGCCAAAATTCCCGCCCGTCCTGACTCGCGGCGATATTCGGCGAAAACGAACTCGCCTGCGCGAGCCGCTTGATGATTCGGTAAGTTTTTGTCTCGACAACGGCAACCTCAGCGGTGAAGCTCGAACAGATAAAAGCGTATTTTCCGTCCGGGCGAAAAATTACCATTCCCGGTCCATTGGCGACCTTTAGCTGTCGTATTTC
>JBDTSO010000017.1:0-16987 GCA_039931085.1 Acidobacteriota bacterium
TGACGCGGAAAACTCCAATCTTTTCATCGCTTTAGACGAAGCCTTCGTCAACGCCGTCAAACACGGCAACAAATTCGATGCGGACAAAATCGTCCGCATTTCAGCCGAAGTTTCGCCAACCGAAGCGCGTTTCACCATCGAAGACGAAGGCGAAGGCTTTAATGTTTCAGAAATTCCCGACCCGACAAATCCTGAAAATCTTTTCAAAACCTCCGGTCGCGGCGTTTTAATTATTCACAATATAATGGACGAGGTAAAATATAACGAACGCGGCAATCGCCTGACGATGGTAAAAAAATCCGATAAAACCGAAAATGTATGAAAATAATTTATTTTTCACTGATTGTTGTAATTTTTCTTTCTTTCCAACATCTCCACGCTCAAACAACTGACATCTCGTCCGTAGAATCTACAAATACAGCCGAGCTTGATAAATATCCAATTCTTTCCGAACGATTATTAAACACTGAAATTACGCTTATTGAGAAAGACGAAAAAATAAAGTTGGCTGATTATAGAAACGACATAATTGTTTTGTCTTTTGTCGCGGAATGGGCAACGCCTGCTCGAACAACGATTGCAGACTTAAACAAGCTTTATTCCGAGAACTTAAGGAATTTAATGATAATTGCCGTATGTGCTGAAGTTACTAAAAGTGACACATGGAATTTTAAGAAATTTGTTGAATCATCCAATATCAAATTTCAGACAGGCTGTATAAACCAAAAATTTGTAGAAGAATTTATTAAAATTTCAAAGTTTTACGGAGTTCCGCAGTCTTTTGTAATAAAAGATCAGAAACTGCGAGGAGTTTTTACTGGATATTCACCGAAAATAAATGAATCTTTAGTGAATTTAGTCAGAAAAATTTCCGCCGAAGAAAATTTAAATCAATGAAAGTAACTATCGGACAAATCAACACGACGAACGGCGACTTTGAAGGCAATGTCGCCAAAATTTTAGCGGCAATCGAAAAAGCGAAAAAAGATAATTCCAATTTACTTGTTTTTCCCGAAGTTGCCATTCACGGCTACACTTCGCAGGATTGGTTTTTAGATAAAGACATTATCGAAAATGCGGATGAACATCTGCAAAAAATAGTTGATGCGTCAAAAGATTTAACTGTAATTGTCGGCACGATTCGGCGTAATGATGAAACCGACGGGCGCAGACTTTTTAATTCGGCGGCGGTGATGCACGATGGCAAATTGCTCGGATTTGCAGATAAAACTCTGCTGCCCGAATACGACGTTTTTGACGATCCACGCTATTTTGAACCTTCGGAAACGCGAAGTATGTTTGAAATCGGCGGACAAAAAATAGGTGTCGTCGTTTGCGAAGATTTTTGGAACGACAAAACTTTCTGGAAACAAAGGCTTTACGATGTTGATCCGGCAAATGAATTGATCGTGCGCGGCGCGGATTTGATTGTCGCCATCAATGCTTCGCCGTATAACAAAGGCAAAATAAAACTGCGCTGCGATATGGTCGCACATCGTGCGCGACAGCAGAAAAAGCCGATTATATTTATAAATTTAATTGGCGGAAACGACGGAATTATCTTCGACGGCGCAAGCGTCATCGCCGACGAAGAAGGCGACATAATTTTGCAGGCGGCGGCGTTTGAAGAATTTGTCGAAACGGTTGAATTGGATGTTCGCAAACCGGATTCGCGCGGAATTACCGGCAGTGAACTCGAAGCAATTCGGCGGGCGTTGGTTTTGGGAATCAAAGATTACGCGCATAAAAACCTTTTTACAAAAGCCGTTCTCGGTCTTTCCGGCGGCATTGATTCGGCAATTGTCGCAACTCTAGCGAGCGAAGCATTAGGCGCGGAAAATGTTTTATGCGTAATGATGCCGTCGCCTTTTTCGTCGGAAGGAAGCATCAAACATTCGGAAAAATTAATCGAAAATCTCGGCTGCGATTCGCGTCTTGAGCCGATTTCAGATGCTTTTGAAGTTTTGCTCAAACAATTAAATTTGCATAAACCGACACACGGCGGCGAAAATCTGGCGGCGGAAAATATGCAATCCCGCTTGCGCGGCGTGATTTTAATGACGATTTCCAACGCCGAAGGTCGGCTTGTTTTGGCAACCGGCAACAAATCGGAATTAGCCGTCGGTTACTGCACGCTTTACGGCGACACAAACGGCGGTTTGGCGGTCATCGGCGACGTTTTAAAAACAGAAGTTTATGCACTTTCGCGGCACATTAACGAAAGTGCGAA
Source organism: Acidobacteriota bacterium (assembly GCA_039931085.1). Taxonomy (GTDB): domain Bacteria; phylum Acidobacteriota; class Blastocatellia; order Pyrinomonadales; family Pyrinomonadaceae. The sequence continues at coordinate 2,231 of JBDTSO010000017.1, forward strand.
ACGTGAAATAATTCCGATTGAAATTATCGAGAAAGCACCATCCGCCGAACTCGCGCCGAATCAATTTGACCAAGATTCGCTGCCGCCGTATGAATTGATGGACCCAATTTTGAAACTCTATTTTGAGGACAAATTCTCGCCCGAAGAAATTATCGCCGAAGGACATAATGCCGAATTAGTTTATAATCTGCTGAACAAAGTCGAATCTCCGGCAAACGAATTCAAACGCCGCCAGCTTCCACCGACGCTGATAATATCCAAAAACGCCATCGGTGTCGGACGCAGACGACCTGTAACGCACCGGTACAAAAGGAAATTATCTGCCGTTTAAAGTCTGAAGGCTTGAAACAGTAAAAAAATTATTGCCGCTAAAATGAATCAGGCGAAATGAAAAACGAGAGCCTTTGTCGGAATTTTATCAGTTGAAAGACAAGAGATTAGCAGTTTTAGAAAGTCTGTTCGAGTTTAGTTACTTTTCAGCAGCAAAAAAAAACAAAAAGCCGCGAAAAGTTCTGCGAACTAATCACGGCTTTGGAAATAGTTTGATTTTTGCAATTAATATCTGCGGCTATAATATCTTCTTTTTTTCGGTTTGATTTTATATGTATAAATCGCCGAACTGCCCGCGCCGACTCCCGCGCCGATTAACGCGCCTTTTTTGCCCCCGATTAATGCGCCGAGCAATGTACCTGCGCCCGTTCCCGCTGCGACGTTAATTACGTTGCGGTGACGGCGATAAAAACTCGGTCTGTTATAAGTTCGCGTGGTGTTGGTGCGTTTTGAATAATATCGTCTGCTTCGTGTTTGGGCATTTGTCGTGAGCGGCAGCATAACCGCCATCATTGCCATTACTATAAATGTTGCTATAAATTTTTTCATTGCTTTTTACTCCTTAATAATTTTGAAAGTCGTCTGCTTTCTCTTATCAATAAGGAGTAGCAATCATTGTGCCAAGATAGTAAGTCTTTTATTTGCTGAATTTACATATAAAAAATGATGAATTTACAAATTTAATTACACTATATCAGACAAAAATAAACGGTATCGGTCAGATAATAAATGCAGAAGTTTGCACGAACTAAGAGTAAATAGTTAAAAACGCTCTTAGTTTGTGCAAACTTCTGCAAAAAGACAAATTATTGAATTTTATTCTTCAAAATCGTTCATTGAAGTATAATTTATGGAAGTTTTCTGCGGCAGCGAAACGCTGAAAGTATTTTCGGAAGTTCGTACGTTAAGACGATTGCCCAAACGTCTGGCAGTGGCAAATTCCAAGACTTGCGGATGGTTTATGATTTCTCTGCCGCCAAAACTAAAATGTTTGCCGCCGATTAGAACAAATTCTTCGGGCAAATCTTCACCTTCGCTCAAACGCGCCCATAAAAAGCGGAAATTTGTACTGAAAAGCTCGGTATGCACGATTTGATCGCCATCGGTGAAAACGAAAACATCCTGATAATCGCGGTATTTGATGACAAAAGCACGTCCGCCGCTGACTTCGGCTTCAAAAACCTGCGGCGCGGCAAATGTTTCGTCATTCGGCAGTATAAAGGTGAAAAATTCCTGTGCGCCGATTCCTTTTGAGATAAAGCGCAGAAACGGCGCGTCTGTTTGGCTGCCGTAACACGATGAAATCAGGCTTTCACCGCGCTGCCAATTTCCGTTGTCGCCGAATGTGAAAAGCTGTAGACCAATTTCCGAATCATTTTTTTCGATTACGCACACTGCACCGTTTTCCGCTGTTTCAATCGTCGGATTGGTTTTATTGTCAAAATGAAAATTCAGCGCGTAATCGTGAACGCCGAAGGTTTTCACATAATCGCGCATTATCCAGTAATCGTTTTTCAGAAACAAAATGCTTCGCGTATGCGCGGCTGGCGAATCGGTAAATCTTTCGTAGCCGTCGTGCGAACCTTCAAAAAAGTCGAATCTATCCTGTGAAATCCACGAATTTAAGTTGGCGTTCGCCTTACTTTTCCAATTAAATTTTGAACCCGTTTCAGATTGTGATTTTTCATCAATCATCAACGTATTATGTGAAATAGTCGAGCGGAAAAAATCGCGCATTTCTTCCGATTCGTGATAAGTATAAGTTCCCGCGTCAACCAGCGTCGTTTTTCCGCCGACCGCCAAATCAATCGCCAGCGCGTCGGCGTGTCCGTGTCCGCCGCTTGCCGCACCGAGTGCGCCGCAGTCAACCAACAGATAATTATCCGTTTCCGCCCAACCGTCGCGCATCACGAAATATCCGCCGTCTTTAAATTCGCGGGAATTTTCTTCAGGAACTTTATCCGACAGATTTTCAAATCTTTGAACGCCTTCCGCGCCCAACAGCCACAGTGTTTTTTCCGCCGGTTCGCGGGCAACAAATTTATAATCGCCGCGCTCGAAGAGAATCGCGCCGTTCGCCAAAACAGCGCGAAAGTCAGTCGTTTGACTGTTGTCGCGCGGCAAAATTCCGCCGCCGTCGTTGTCGCCAATCAGCGGCGTTGTGCCGTCGGGACGGGTTAGATACATCAAAAAATCAAGCGCGGATTGGAGTTTTAAACTGAGTTTGTCGTGCAGAACCGCATCAGTTTCATCGCCGCTTAAGGTCTTCAAAATGAGAAAATGCGTATAAAAATCAGCCGTGTACCGCTGATACCAGGTTGACTGTTCAAAATAAACGCCGTCGGGCAAAATCTGGCGGTCGAGTTCGGCGTAAAGAATATCTTCGCCGAGTTTGCGCCAATTTTCCGCGTGATTGAAAAATGAAAGCTGTGTGCCGAGATAATAAAGTCCCAACGCTTCTCCCGTCAAATGCGTGTTCGGGCTGTAATACGTCGAAAGATATTTTTCGATATGTTTGCCGTGAAGATAAAGAAATTTCAATGCTTTTTGGAAAAGTTCGGGCGTTAAACTTTCTGAATTCTTAAAAAAATTAAAAGCCCAAACCCACGAAATCGAACGCAACGCGACTTCCAAACTGCTAAACCAATTGATGCCGATGCCGGGCGGATTTTGCTCCATCCAGCTTTCCAAATGACGGGCAAAAGTTTCGGCAAAGCGTTCATTACCGTTCAGCCAGTAAGCTAAGCCGAGCGTAAAAAAATGCTGGTGGCGATTGAGTTCCCAGATTATTTTTTTATCGCCGGTTTCCTCCGCGTCGAGTTCATCAAACTGTTTCCAATGCTTCAAAGGCGAATGTTTATCGGCAATCGGTTCATAATGCCAATCAACTTCGCGTCCGAAATTCAAGTTTTCATAGCCGAGCAAATCAAATCTGCCTTCAATCAAATTTTCCGCTTTTTCGATAAAATATCTAGCACTTTTTTCGCCGAAGACGCGCCGAAAAGTTTCGAGAGTTTTTTCTTTTTCACGAAAAGCCGGAAAAAATCCGAACTGCGAGTCTTCGCAAAATTTTGCAAACAGATTTTCCGCCGTCGCTTCTTCACTGCCGAAATGAGAATGTTCAATTAACTGTAAGAATTCTTCATCGGACGGTAGTTTGCCGCTCAAACCGATTTGTTCCGTGTAGCCGGAAAAAGCCTGTTCGCCGCGTGTGGGGATTTCCGTCCAGCTTTTCCCCTTTATATTCTTCAATTTATCAATCGGATTTGCCATTGTTTTGCTAACAAACTTCTAATTGTCGCTCAATTTCAGTTTTTTCCCTTTTTGCCTTTTCGTCAATAATCGTTTTCAAACGATAATCTCGATATTCGCCCGGAGTTCCGGTTTTGCCGCCAATCGCCGCCGAAACCATATTAAACGCTTCACGCGCCGATGCAAAATAAACTTTATAATCACCTGTTTTCTCGCCGTTTTCAATTGTTTGATTAAAAAAATTAACGGCATCTTCGCCGATGCTCGCCAATTGATCGCGTTCGAAAAATCCGTGACAATAAAGTTTTACAAAAATCCATTCGGGACGATTTTTGACCGTAATGTTTGCCGAAATCCAACGATTAAATCGCGCCGAATCAGTCGGTTGATTATGCACCAACGCGCCGTCGTCGAGTCGCGGATTCGGCAAACCTTTTATACGCCGCGTCCAGTTAAAAATCACAGGTCCGGTAAATATAAGCGGTAATTGAGGTTGGTTTCCAAAAACGGCGGAGCGGTTGCCTTTTCGATGCAGTATTTTTTCCGTCAAAGGCAAGCCGCAGACGCAAAAAGCGTCCGGTTTTTTCGAGAAAAGGCAGCAATTCCTGTCCCGCGCCGCAACCGAAATCAAGAACTTTTTCGGATTTCAAATCTACAACGGCATCAACCAGCAAACAGCATTTCGCCGCATCTTTTTGCGCGAAATTTGCGATTGCCTGCTCCGTATATTGCTGATAATTGCTGACTGCTGACATTTGTTTTGATGAAAAAGTGCGAATCGGATTATTTATCCATAAACTGCCGGCTCCAAAGTTCCAGCATAAATAAAATCCACAGCGAATGCGAATGGTCGCGCCGACCATTTGAATGTTCGTCGAGCAGCGTTTCGATATATTTTACGTCAAAATATCCGCGCTCTGAAATTATTTTCTCTTTGAGCGTTCGTAAATAAAGGATTCGACGGTTGCGAAAATTACAACCGCGCTGGCTATCAGAGCCATTTTGCTAAACTGCGCGAGAATGATAAAAATGGTCGCCATTCGCGGTTCGCGTTTGGCAACGGTGACGGTTTCCAGAGATGCCGAGAAAATCCAAAGCTAGATAATCATCCCGATTTTCGGCGCGAAATTTACCATTTCCGCATTTTGAAAAAGTTTTCCGAGCAGTTGCCGATAAAAGAAAAGTGCAATAAAAGCAACTCCGCCCGCCGCAAAATTAAAAATCAGGATGTTTAAAATCGTCGCCGTCTAGCGTTTTTCATTTTCGCGCGATAGAAAATAATACGCGCTCATACTTATTCCGAGCAGCAGAATCGTTAGGGCATTGCTGACAATCAGAAAAACCTGTTTATAAATGCCGACTTTTTCCTGACTGAGAAAACGCACGATCAAAAACGGCAGAAGAAACGACAGCGCGAAACCGACGATTTTAGCGAACAAAAGCCACGTGCTTTGTTCTTTTAGGGCGGTTGCGATTTGCATGCACGGTATAAATAGAAGAGATTTGAAAGATGAAACCAATTTCTAATGATTTACGTCGACGGATCATCGAGGCGATTCAGGAAAATGAGCAATCGCAGCCGGAAATTGCCGAACGATTTTCCGTCGGACTTTCGACAGTCGAAAAACTCTGGCATCGGTTTCACGCCACCGGCAGCTATGAGGCGTTGCCGCATTCAGGCGGACGCCACTCGTCTGTTGGCAGCCGATGAGCAATTACTGCGGGCGGAGGTTGCCGCTATGCCCGATATTACTTTGGCAGAGTTAAGTGCGACAGTCGCCGTGCTGAAGAATCAGCCGAAGGTGTCGCTCTCGACCTTGAGCGAAGAGTTGCGGCGGCTTGGGTTGCCGCGAAAAAAAAGATGATTTACGCCACAGAGCGATTGCGAGCGAGTGCAATTGAAGCGCAACGAGTATCAGGCGCCGCGTTGCCGTCATCAGCGGACGGTTGAAGTTTTTCGATGAAGCGGGCATTAATCTCTCGATGACGCGCCTTTATGGACGCGCCGCCAAGGGCGAGCGGGTATTTGACTCTGTGCCGCAAAACTATGGAGAGAACATTGCTAGTGTTCTCTCCATTTGAAATTGATGGATAATGACGGATTAGTTTTTGTCTTGCCACATCTACCGTCATTTTCCAGTTTATCCGGCATTTTTCCTTGTTACGCTTGTTTTCCCAATCTGCAACCTCACGCTTTAGTATTTCTTTGTCCGCTATTCTTCTGGATAAACATTGCCGAGCCAGAACACTCAACTCAATCTCTGCCATATTCAGCCAACTGGCGTGTTTCGGCGTGAAGTGAAATTCCAGTTTCCGTAATATCCGACTCGCTTCAGACGGCGCAAATCTGTCATACATTGCTCCGCGTGAATGCGTCGCCAGATTGTCCATCACCACGCGAATCTTTTCCGCTTCGGGAAATGCCTCATCAACCAGATATTTCATCTGTTCGGCAAAGTCTAACTTTGTGTGCCGATCAGTTACTTCAACGTGCCGCCAACCGTTTTTCGGTTGACACATCATAAATAAATTGGCAACCCCGTTTCTCTTATACTCATAGTCAAATCGCTCTACTTGTCCGCCTTTCGCCGGCACCGCCGCGCGCAGTTCCCGCACCAGTTGTTTACTCGTTTCATCGAAGCAGACGACCGGACGCGAAGCATCAAACTCTTCGGCGTAAAGTTCCAGCACATCTTCCATCGCGGCAATATACTGGCTCGTTATTTCACCGATACACCAACTTTTCTTGAGCCACGGCTTAAGCTTGTTTTTTTGAGCATCTGAGGAATTGTTTCTTTGGCAATCGAATCAACAAAACCGAATTCAACCGCTTTGTCTGCCAGTAACTTTAATGTCCAACGCGCACGACCGGCTGGCGCAGTTGAACAGGCAACGGCAATCACACGCGCCTGTTGGCGTTCATCAAGTCGCGGTCGCGCTCCGTGCCGCCGTTTTTCCTGCAAACACTCCAACCCTTCTTCAACGAATCGTTTTCTGGTTCGCTCGACTGTCGGACGTGCCGTTTGCAGAGCTTTGCCGATCTCATCATCGGTCCTCCCATCATTGGCTAACAATAAAATCCGGGCGCGAGTCAGTTTGCGTGATTGATGCTGACCACTTTTGAGTAACTTTTCCAATTCAAGTTTCTCCGAGTCAGTCAGATCAACAATATACTTTTTCTGTGGCATGATTAATTTCTCCGTTAAAAGAGAATAACCTTTCAAAGAACATCCATCAATTTCAAATGGTCAGAACACCAGGCTGGTTTCCCAGTTGCGGCTATCCCGTATATTGATTCCACAACCGCTCTAGGCTATAATGTTTGTCGCCTTTAGCGATATTGAATAAACCCTTTTGATTTGATTGTCTAATTACAACTTTTCCAGCAATTTCCGTAGAAATTTGGAAAGATGAATAAGCCAATAAAAATTTATGAAAATTCAACCTGTAAACTATTTAAAAGGAGAAGTGCGTCTGCCCGGCGACAAATCTATTTCGCATCGCGTGGCGATTTTTGCGGCGTTGGCGGAAGGCGAAACGCGGATTGAAAATTTTGCGACGAGCGCGGATTGCGCTTCGACGCTTGATTGTCTGGAAAATCTCGGCGTTGAAATCAAGCGCGAAAATACGACGATTTTTATTAAAGGTGTCGGAAAAACGGGTTTTACGAAGCCGAAAAAAGAACTCGATTGCGGCAACAGCGGAACGACGATGAGATTGTTGGCGGGCGTTTTGGCGGGGCAGAGTTTCGATTCGGTTTTGGTTGGCGACGCATCACTGCAACTGCGTCCGATGAAGCGTGTTATCGAACCGTTGATGCAAATGGGCGCGAATATCGAAGCGACGGACAATCACGCGCCGCTGAAAATTTACGGGAAAAATCCTTTACAAATAATAAATTACAAACTTCCTGTGCCGAGCGCACAGGTTAAATCGTGCGTTTTGCTCGCCGGTTTGAACGCCGACGGTTTGACGACGGTTGAAAGCCCGAAAGCTAAAATTCGCATTCCGACTTCGAGAAATCATACTGAATTGATGCTGAAATTTTTCGGCGCGAAGATTGAAGAAAATTTTGTTGAAGAAGGCGAAGAATTTATTCATCGGGTTTCAATTGACGGAAATTCAAAACTTACGGCGAAAGACTTTGAAGTGCCTTCGGACGTTTCTTCCGCCGCGTTTTTTTTGGTTGCGGGTTCGGTTTTGAACGATTCCGAAGTTGTGTTGAAAAACGTCGGTTTGAATCAAACACGAACAGCAATTATTGAGGTTTTACAGAATTTCGGCGCGGACATTGAAGTTTTAAATAAAAAAGAAGTGTGCGGCGAATCGGTCGGCGACTTGAAGGTAAAAGGACGTGAAAATCTTACGCCGAAAGTTGAATCGAATCTGATTGCGGGCGAATTGGTCGCGGCGTTGATTGATGAAATCCCGATTTTGGCAGTTTTCGGCACACGGCTCGAAAACGGTTTAGAAATTCGCAATGCCGAAGAGTTGCGCGTCAAAGAATCGGATAGAATCAAATCGGTCGTCGAAAATCTGCGGCGAATGAACGCGACGGTCGAAGAATTTGCGGACGGTTTCAGAGTCAAAAAATCAAAATTAAAAGGCGGATCGGTTGATTCCTTCGGTGATCACCGAATTGCGATGGCGTTTGCCGTCGCCGCGCTTTTTGCGAGAGGTGAAACGGAAATTGTTGATGCCGATTGTGCAAAAGTTTCCTTTCCGAATTTTTTCGATGTGTTAGCCGACATCATAAAAGACTGACAGATAAATTTAGATGCAACTTTGTCAGTCTATTGACACACTAAAAAAAAACGAGTAATTTTGTTTAATAGAAATTTGAGTGAAAATGAATATTTTTGCCGAAATTTGGTTGCTTTATTCAGTTTCCTGTAACTGCGGAATGCAGTAAATAACTGCGGAATGCAGTAAAGGCGGCAATTTTTTACCTCAAATGAGTTTATTTGTAGGTCTTTCTTCCACTCACTTTAGACCTAATTAATATAAACATATTTTGCTTTTCAGAGAGTGTTGTCGTCAAACCGCATAATTATCTGTGCAAAATTGATGTTCAATACAAATTTGTTTCGGGGCAATAGCCATTATAATTTTGGAGGGAATAAGAATGAATTGGAAATTTAGACTGCTGCTGGTGATTACGGCAGTCGCAACCGCCGTTTTTTTGATTAAAATGCCGTTTCAAAAAGATTCGACTGCTCAGATTTTGTCGAACGACGATATAAATACAATCTACAAAGAAAAGGTTACTGTATATGAAAACGGGGTGATGAAAACAGACCCTTCAAATTTTGCCATTTCCGGCGCGTTGAGAGATATGCCGACTTCGGCAACCAATAATGTAACGGAAAAATCTCTTTATCCGACGGAGGAAGAACTTGAGGAAAGCAGACGCGAAGCACTCGAAAAGAAAGGTTTTTCCGAGGAACAAATTCAAGCGCAAGAGATAAATGATTTAAATGCCAAAGAAGTCAGAAAAATAATTTCCGGCGCGGGCGCGAAAGAAATTTTTCAAGATCCACTCGTCTTTAACAGCTCAAAAAAAGGTTTGCGTCCCGATGCGCCACAAGCGATGCCGACTCCGAGTTTAACTTTTGACGGCGCGACATCAAACGACAACGTCAGGGTGAGCGGCACGAATTTTGTTCCGCCTGACACCAACGGCGATGTCGGACCCAATCATTATGTCAGTTCCGTCAATACAGTGTTGAAAATTTTTAACAAAAGCGGAGCGGTTGTCGCAGGTCCGATCAAGACAAGTGATGTATTTGCGGCATTGCCCGCGTCCGATCCGTGCCGCAACCAAAACGACGGTGATGCAGTAGTACTTTACGACACACTTGCCGACCGCTGGCATATCAGTCAATTCGGCTTGCCTGCCGGAAATTTCAAATATCAATGTGTGGCACTTTCCGTTACGGGCGATCCGACGGGCGCGTATTATATTTGGAGTTACATATATCCAAATCCGGCAGTATCAACTAACGACTATCCGAAAGTCGGCGTGTGGACGGACGGTTATCATATGACGTTCAACCAATTTGGTTCCAGTTTTCTCGGTGTCGGAATCTTAACTCAAGACAGACAAAGGGCTTTGGTCGGCGATCCGGCGGCACCGATAGTTTACGTTAACTTTGGTGGAATTGATAGAACTGCATTTACTCTGCTTCCCGCTGATATTGACGGTTATGTCGGTCCGCCAACCGGCACGGCGGAAACCTTTGCGGAGGTTCGCGCCGATGAATTCGGCGATCCGGCGGATGCAATTCGAATTTATAAATGGGTGCCGGATTTTACAACACCGGCTAATTCTGTCTTTACAGTTGTGGGCGATGTCCCGCTATCTTCATTCGATGCCAGAAGTCCTCAAAGCACTCGCGCTGATATTGAGCAGATGGGCGGATCAAATCTCGATTCGATTGCGCCGCGCTCGATGCACCGCTTTGCTTATCGCAATCTGGGAACTGGCGCGGCTCCGGTAAATTCGTATGTGGGAAACTTCACGGTCAATGTCAGCGGAGTTAATCCGTCAACGGCGGCGACCTATCAGGCTGCAGTTCGCTGGTATGAAATGCGCCGAACGAACGATACATTTTCAATATTCGATCAGGGAACGCATAATTTAACACCCGGCGACGGTGCCAATGGATTAAATAACTGGATGAGCAGTATCGCGCAAGATAACAGAGGCGATATTGCTGTAGGTTTCAGTCAGGCGGGAACTAATCAAAGAGCCGATATTAAAATCGCCGGACGTACCAATAATACGGCGAACAGCGGCGTTCTCAACGAAGGCGAGGCTTTGATGTACGCCGCGACAGGTTCGCAAACCGGCACGAGCAATCGTTGGGGCGATTACAGTGCAATGAGCATTGACCCGACTGACGACTGCACATTTTGGTACACACAGGAATATTATGCCGTAACAAGCAGCGGAAGTTGGTCAACCCGCGTCGGTAAATTCCGGTTTCCTCAATGCGCGGATGTGCCGAAAGCGACAATTACGGGAACAATTACTTTCTGTTCCGGCGGTGCGCCGATTCCCAATGCTTTTATCAACGCAACCGGCGGATTTAATCGCGTAACGGGCGCAGACGGAACGTATTCAATCATAGTTTCACCGGGAACTTATACGGTTTCAGGCGGCAAATTCGGTGGTTTTAACGGAAATTCGCAAACAGTAACGGTCGGCAGCGGAGGAACGGCAACGGCAAATTTCTGTTTGACGGGTGTAGCGGTAGTCGCATCGGGAACTACGCAAATCGCTTCGGAAAGCTGCGGTATTCCAAACGGTGCGCCTGATCCGGGCGAACAACTTGTTGTCAGTTTGCCGCTGCAAAACACAGGTGCGGCAAGCACAAACAATTTAACGGCGACACTGCGGGCAACCGGCGGCGTTATTAATCCGGGTCCCGCCCAAAACTTCGGCGCATTAGCTCCGGGAAGTGCAATCGCCACCAAAAACTTTACATTTACGGTTGATCCGAATTTGCCTTGCGGCAGTTCGATTACGTTAACCTTTGATATAACCGACGGCACAAACAATTACGGAACAGCTACACAAACCTATACAACCGGTGCCAGAACAGCTTCGTTCACCCAGAACTTTGACGGCGTAACCGCTCCGGCACTTCCGTCAGGATGGACAAATGTCCAACTTCTCGGTACAGCTATAAACTGGGTAACAACGACGACGATGCCGAATTCCGCGCCTAACGCGGCATTTGCCAATGACCCGACAACCAAGAATTTATCTGCTCTGGTCAGCCCCGCCATACCAATTCCATCGGCTGATTCGCAGATTTCGTTCAAAAACTTCTACAATACCGAAGCTACTTACGACGGTATGGTTCTGGAATACTCAACTAACGGCGGCGCGAGTTGGTTTGATATAATTTTGGGCGGAGGCTCATTTGTCAGCGGCGGTTACAATTCTACTCTGTCTGATCCTTCAGACACGACTAATCCGCTTGCAGGTCGTCAGGCTTGGTCAGGCAGTTCCGGCGGTTATATTGATACCATCGCTAATCTTCCAGCTTCGCTGAACGGACAAAATGTTCAATTTCGCTGGGTTTTAGGTTCTGACGAATCGGTGAACGTAGAAGGCGTTCGTATTGATGACGTTAAAGTTCTCGGCAGCAGACAGTGTAATACCTGTAATACGCCGAATGCTTGTAGATTCCAGCGTCGGTTCGATTTTGACGGCGACAACAAAGCGGATATTTCGGTTTTCCGTCCGAACGGCGGCAATTGGTTTATTCTCGGTTCGCAAAACGGATTCACCAGCGCGCAGTTCGGTGCAAGTACAGACGTCATCGTTCCGGCTGATTACGACGGCGACGGCAAAACGGATTTGGCTGTTTATCGAGACGGAACGTGGTATCTGCAACGCTCGTCTGCCGGATTTACCGGCGTGCAGTTCGGTACGCCGAACGATATTCCGCAGCCGGCTGACTTTGACGGCGACGGCAAAGCTGAACTGGCGGTTTGGCGACCTTCAAACGGAACTTGGTATGTCTATAATTTGGCAACCAATTCGTTTAACGCCGCGCAATTCGGCGCAACCGGTGACAAACCCGTCGTCGGAGATTACGACGGCGACTGTAAAGCTGATTATGCCGTGTTCCGTCCGTCAAACGGCACATGGTATCTGAATCGTTCGACTGCCGGATTTACCGGAATGCAGTTCGGAGTTTCGACGGATTTACTGACACCAGCTGATTACGACGGCGACGGCAAAACGGATTTAGCGGTCTTTCGTCAGTCAAACGGCACGTGGTATCTGAATCGTTCGACTGCCGGATTTATCGGTATACAGTTCGGAGTTTCGACGGATTTACCGACACCGGCTGATTACGACGGCGACGGCAAAGCTGATTTGGCGGTCTTCCGTCCGTCAAACAGCACGTGGTATCTGCAACGCTCGACCGCCGGATTTACCGGCGTGCAGTTCGGCGAAAGCTCCGATAAACCGGCTCCGAATGCGTTTGTGAAATAGCCCGTGAAAGGGTAACAGTAAAAATTGATAATTTAAAAATCAATTTTTCTTGGATAAAAGTCGAGAAGCAATTGTTGAGATTGCTTCGACTTTTATTTTGTAAAATGAAAAAATCGTGTTTATCTTGTCAGAAGTGTCGGCGTGAACCGATGTTTTATTGATTGGGGTTACATAAATTTTACACGCAGTTTTATTTGAACTGGTATAATTACCAAAATCAGTTATGAAATATCTTCGTGCAAGTTTTCGATTTTTTCTATTCGTCGTATCAACGCTTTTGTTATACGGAGTTTGGTTTATCGGCAATTTTTTCATTCCCAACAAACAATTTTGGCGGCAAGTAATCTTTCGCTCCTGGGCGCGGATTTTCGTAAAAATTTCGGGAATGAAAATAGAAGTTATCGGAACACCGCCGCGCCCGCCTTTTTTTCTGGTGTCTAATCACCTGAGCTACACGGATATTCCCGCTCTGCGTGCTGTAACGGAAGGCGTGTTTGTGGCAAAAGGCGAGATTGAAAGCTGGTTTTTGGCGGGTAGAATTGTCGGCGATATGGGCGCGATTTTTATCAACCGGGAAAATCGGCGCGATATTCCGCGAGCCGGCGCGGAAATAATTGAAAAACTGGACAACGGCGAAGGCGTTATCGTTTTTCCCGAAGGCACAAGCACCAAAGGCGAAAAGGTTTTGCCGTTCAATTCTTCATTTCTGGAATTCGCCGCCCGAACCGATCTGCCGGTTTCCTACGCTGCCATTACATACCAAACTCCGCCCGATCAGCCAAAGGCAAGCAATATCATTTGCTGGTGGGAAGATATAGGTTTTGCCGCGCATCTTTTCCGTCTTTTTCAGGTGCGGAAATTTACAGCTATTATCAATTTCGGTGATGATACGGTATTGAAAACCAATCGTAAAGAATTAGCCAAAACACTTTGGAAAAAGGTCAGTGAAAAATTTACTCCCGTCGTGTGAATAAAAGTGAAGTACGGAACAAGAATTTTTGAAATTAAAAATTGCATATTTCGGTCATTTTTCAATTTTTAATCGAAAAAAATTTAAAAGTTTTAGCAGTCAATTGAAATAGTGCTGATAAAAGACTTAACGGATTTTTTTTTACTTTAACCTAACATATTGTAAAAAAAAGTTTGAAAAAAAATAAAAAATCAGGAAATTTTTGGAAATTTCTGCCGATAATATTTAGTAGGGAAAATATTTTTTCAAGAAGATTTCTGTCAAATGTCCATCAAAATCAGTTCATTCCTCGCTCCCGACAATCCGGCTGATAAATCATCGGCGAACGGGAAATTACCGAACGTCAATTCAGCTTTTCAAACGGCGGATTTACAATCAGTCAATCATCTGTCGGCGCGCGTCGCCGCTTCATCTTTTGATCGAAACAATCCGGTGCGGCAAACCGACGTTTCGACTGATGAGGCACAGACATTCAAAACAAGCGGCGGTTCGTGGCGCACACGAAATGATGTCGAAAACGACACGCCGCGATTTTATCGGGATGGTGAAGACACATCCAAGACGACGCGCTTTGACAAAGAGTTTTACACGGACAAAAACACCGGCAAATGGATTCATTTGAATTCAGGCGGCAGATTGGCGGATTTGCCCGAATACAAAGATAAAGCCAAGCCAAAAGATATTTCGGCATTCGATTGGAAAGGCTGGTCGGAAGTTTCAGCATCGGATGTGCCGGGCTAATACACGGCGGACGGGAAAACGATTTCATTTACCGACGCGAAAAATGCTGACAATGCCGACACGGTGCTGCGGCGATACCTTCAACAGAATGTGATCGGCGACGGCTGGACGGGCGATGTCGCAACGGACGAACAAGCGGCGGCGCGGTCGCGGGAATTAGGCGTAAAAGTCGAAGTCGAAGCAATTGGGAAAGATGAAAGCGGCAAAACCATTTACAAAGTGGCGATCAGCGACGAAGATTTAGCAAAGCTGCGGCAAGTCAAAGCCGAGTGGCAAACCAAGAAAGCCGAACAAGCGCGAAACAACGAACAAGCACGAACTGAAGTCAACAATCTGGCACAAGACACGGCGGGATTATTTGAGGGTGTTAGAAAATCTGATGGTATGAAACAAACACCTCCCGCCGCCGGTTGTTTGATAAACTAGCGATGGTTTTAAATTCGTCATC
>JBDTSO010000018.1:0-16411 GCA_039931085.1 Acidobacteriota bacterium
GTATAACACGCGGCGTTTCGGCGGAATTCCGCCCGGACCGATTTCGTCCATCAGCGAAAGCGCGATCAACGCCGCGCTCAATCCCGCCAAAACCAATTATATTTTCTACGTCCGCAACGTCGAAAAAAACGACGGTTCGCACAATTTCTACGCGTCCGCCGCCGATTTTGAACGCGGAAAAGCCGAATATCAAAAATGGCTCCAACAGCAGCGACAGGAACAAAAAGCGGGACAATAAAATAATTGACGTAACTACAAATTGTAACTACAATGAGATTTGAGTGGGACGAAAACAAGCGTTTGATAAATCTGAAAAATCACGGCATTGATTTTGCCGATGTTTGGCAAATGTTTGAAAACGAAACTCATACGATAATTGACGATCGTTTTGATTATGAAGAAACCCGCTTTTTTACGCTGGGTTTAATAAATGGTCGCGTGTTTGCCGTTGCACACACTGAAAACGACGAAATTATCCGAATTATTTCGGCAAGAAAGGCAGATAAAGATGACGAAGCAAAATACTTTAAAAAAATCAGAAACTGATTGGGAAAGGATTGATGCAATGACCGATGAAGACATTGATTATTCGGACATTCCCAAGATTACGGAAGAAATGTGGGCGAAAGGCGTTTGGCGAAAAGGCTTAAAACCAACTCCAAACAAATCACAAATTACTTTGCGGATTGACCAAGACGTTATCGAATTTTTCAAAGCACAAGGGCGCGGCTATCAAACAAAAATCAATCAACTTCTGCGGGCGTATATGGAAGCGCACGAAAATAAATAGTTTTGCGGAACTTTTTTAATTTTTAATTGTCTAAAAATGTATGAAAACTAAAAGTTACATTTCAAAGAGCGAAAAAAAAGCACTTCTGATTTTTACTTTTGCGATTGTAGTTTTTGTTTTATCAGGTTTTATCTGTGCATCAATTGTCAGATACAATACTTCCGTTGTCGAAACTTGGCGAGATTTGGAATGTCAAGCATCTGGTTATCAATGTCCTTCATTTTCTTCAAATTACGTTCAATATACAGTTCCCGGCTTACATCTACTAATTGTTCTCATCTTTTTTTCTTTACTGAAAACCAAAAGATTTTTAATTTCTTTTTCCCTAACAATCCTTTATGCACTTTCTTTATTTTCGAGTATTCCAAACAGATTTAATGCCAGAAGGTTGGGAGGTGAAGAATTTTCGCCGTATGTTAATGTTTTTTACAAACTTTATTTTGAGGCGAACTATTTTGATTACATAACTGCTCTTTCAATTTTAATTCTTCTTTTCTGGCAAATCTCGATTCTTTTCCGCATTTTTACCGAAACACGACAAAATAAAATTACCTTTCCTTAATTTATCTCAAACAGCGACTTCGCTTCATTGCCTTTGCCGCAAAATCAAGTTAAAACAATAGACGATGCTTGTTTTGCTCCATTTATTCGCGCTGTTTTTGCTGGTTTTGCTCGGCTTTTATGTGTTTGTGGCAAATCCGCATAATCGGGCGCATCAGACTTTTGCCGCGTTTATTGCGTTTCTCGCGCTTTGGACGGTCAAGGATTTGATTTTTTGGAATTTTCACGATGAAAATGCCGATTCCGGTTGGTGGGCTTCGGCGAGCTTTATCATCGCGCTTTTGATGCAGTGCGCTTTGGCAGTTTTTGCGTGGGTTTTTCCCGAAAATTCGCATACGCCGCGCAAAAAAGCGGCGGTTTTGTTTGCGCCGGGTTTTGTTTTAATTCCCGCCGCTTTGTTCGGTCTTTTGTGGCGCAAAGTCGGATTTGAAACCGGCAGTTTTATTATTGATCTCGCGCCGCTCGCTTATGTTTTTGTCGTTTACGTTTATTTCGTGTTCGGTTTCGGCGCGTTTGTTTTGTTTCGTAAATATCAAAAATATCGCGGAACGCAGAAAGGTCAGCAAGTCGGCGCGATTCTTTGGGCGGTGATTATTACCGGAATTTTGAAAACGCTGGCGAATATCGCTCTGCCGTTTTTCGGGAATTACGAACTTCTTCCATACAGTTCGATTTTTGTGCTTCCGGGCGTTTTAATTTATGCGTATGCGATTTCAAATTTTAAACTATTCTCGCTTCAAACCGCGCTTGACCAATTTCGGCTTTTCCCGATTGCTTATAAAATCGCGTTAAGTATTGCTTCTGTTGCAATTGTTAGCTTTATTATTTTTCAAATCCCGATCGTCTGGTGGGCTTTCCAAGACGGAAATAACTTTGAAGCGTGGCGCAAATATTTGGTTTTCAGCATAATTTCCGCGCTCGTGCCGAATCTTTTGCTTGTTTTAATTGTCGTCAGAATTTTTTCACGTCCGCTGCAAAGAATTACTTTGGCGGCGGTGCAGGTTACGGAAGGCGAATATGGAACTGAAGTTGATTTGAGAAAAAGCAACGACGAAATCGGTTTGCTTGCGGAATCGTTCAACGAAATGAGCCGCAAAATGGCTTCGGACATCGAACAGCTTCGCCAATTAAATGAACAACTTATCCGCACGGAAAAGCTCGCCGCGATGGGAACTTTGTCCGCCGGAGTCGCGCACGAAGTCAATAATCCGCTGGCTTCGATTTCGTCGTTGATTCAAATGATGCAGGCGAAACAAAATGTTGACGACGACACGCAGGAAAAGTTGAAATTGATTTCCGCGCAAATCACGCGCATCACACAAGTTACAAAGGATATGATGGATTTTGCGCGTGTGCGTCCGGCGGCGAAAATTTTGGTTGATGTCAATGAAATAATAAATTCGAGTCTGCGTCTGGCGAGTTTTGACAAGTCGTTTCAAAAGTTGAACTTAAAAAAAGATATGGCGGAAAATCTGCCGCAGATTTTTGCCGATACAGACCAGTTGCAGCAAGTTTTTCTCAATCTTTTCTTAAACGCCCGCGACGCGATGCCCGAAGGCGGCGAACTTTTCATTGAAACTTCTCAAAATTCCAATGAAATAAACATCAAAATTTCCGACAACGGTTTCGGCATCAAAGAAAATGATTTGAAAAAGATTTTCGATCCGTTTTTTACAACCAAACAAACCGGCAAAGGTACTGGTTTAGGTTTGGCGGTTTGCTACGGAATAATCACGGCGCACAATGGGCGAATCGAAGTTTCGCCGAACAACGGAAAAGGTACGCTTTTTACAATTCATTTACCTGTTGATCAGAGCCATCTGCGGTAGCGGATAGTCTATATTTGTCAGTCAGATGTTTCAATATCAGAATCAACCGCCCACTACCACAGACGGTTCTGACTTGCTGAATCGTCTTGACAGATGCGCCGTTTCATTGCACTTTATAAATACACTTCTTTTTATTCTGTCAGAGGAAATCAAATGAAAAAAAATCTTTTAAGTTTTCTTGCGCTATTTCTCTTTGTTTGTTCGCTTTACGGACAAGAGAAACCGACGGCGTTTATCAACGCCAAAATAATTCCGATTGTCGGACAGCCGATTGAACAAGGCGTTTTGATTGTACAAAACGGCAAAATCACGGCAGTCGGCGATGCGCGAACGGTTCGTTTATCTTCCGATGTCGTGCAGATTGATGTCAGCGGCAAAATAATTATGCCGGGTTTGGTTGATTCGCACAGTCATATCGGCGAGCCGGCGGGCGCGGACGGTTCTGCGCCGATTCAGCCGGATGTTCGCATTTTAGATTCCGTAAATCCACGCGCTTCGAGCATTCAACGCGCTCAAGCCGGCGGCATTACGACTGTAAATGTGATGCCGGGTTCGGGACATCTCGACAGCGGACAAACTTTGTATTTGAAGTTGCGCGACGACGCAAACACGATTGACGATTTGCTGATTTACGATAAAGACGGCAAATATATGGGCGGCATCAAATTTGCCAACGGCACGAATCCGATGCGCGGCAGTGGCGGTTTTCCGGGAACACGCGCCAAATCAGCCGCGCTCGTCCGCGAACAATTTATCAAAGCGCGTGAATATCGGGAAAAAATTCAGAAAGCCGGAAAAGACCAATCAAAATTGCCGCCGCGCGATTTGGCAATGGAAATGCTAGGCGAAGTGCTTGACGGAAAAAGAGTTGTGCATTTTCACACGCATCGCCACGATGATATTATGACTGCACTTCGTCTGCAAAAGGAATTCGGTTTTCGACTGGTTTTACACCACGTTTCGGAAGGCTGGAAAGTCGCCGACGAAATTGCCAAAGCTAATGTTCCCGCGTCGGTGATTATGATTGATTCGCCCGGCGGAAAGCTCGAAGCCGTTGACGTGAGATATGAAACCGCCGCGATTTTGGATAAAGCGGGTGTTTTAGTTGGCTTTCACACCGACGATTATATCACCGATTCGCGTCTTTTTATGCGCTCCGCCGCGCTCGCCGTTCGTGCCGGAATGACGCGAGATAAGGCTTTATACGGTTTGACGATGGCAAATGCAAAAATTCTTGATTTGGATAAACGAGTCGGTTCGCTCGAAGTCGGCAAAGATGCTGATTTTATTGTGTTAAGCGGCGATCCGTTGAGCGTCTACACGCACGTTTTGCAAACCTGGGTAGAAGGCAGAAAGGTTTTTGACCGAACAGACCCGAAAGATTATTTAATTGCCGTCGGCGGCGCGGGCGCGACTAACGATAAATTGATTCATATAAGTTGTTTCGATGACGATTTCGGAGGACAGAAATAATGAAAAGGATTTTTAGTGCAAAGACGCAAAAACGCAAAGACGCAAAAGTAGAATTGTTCAAATTAAGAAATTACGCGATTAAAATATTTAAAATCTCTGCGCCTCTGCGCCTCTGCGCCTTTGCATTTATTTCTCTTTTCGCCTTCGCAACCGTTCAAGCGCAAATCGCCGTCAAAGGTGAAACGGTTTGGACGATGGCGGGCGAACCAATTACGAACGGTATTGTTTTGATAAAAGACGGAAAAATCGAAGCAGTCGGTGCGGCTTCGCAGATTCAAATTCCTTCAAACTATAAAATTATTTCCGCTAAAGTGGTTACACCCGGTTTGATTGACGCACACAGTGTGATCGGTTTGGCGGGATATTTAAATCAGCCGCAGGATCAGATGCAGATTGAAACTTCGTCTTCGATGCAGCCGGAACTTCGGGCGATTGACGCATATAACGCGGAAGAAAAACTGATCGAATGGGTTCGTTCATTTGGTGTAACGACGATTCACACCGGACACGCGCCCGGAGCATTAATTTCCGGTCAAACGATGATTGCTAAAACTTTCGGTAAAGAAGTCGAAGATGTAACGATTATTCCGACGGCGATGATTGCCGCGACTTTAGGCGAAAGCGCACTCGAAAGCGGCGGAAAATCCCCCGGCACACGCGCCAAACAAGTTTCGATGCTTCGCGCCGCGCTGATTAAAGCGCAGGAAAGCATTCGCGCGGCTGACAACGATAAAAACAAAAATCAAAACACAAAAAATTCTGGCGGCAACAAAAACAGTCCCGCAAATCTCAACGACAGCAATCCGGGCGCGAAAAATCCGAATTCGGTGCTGAAAACTCCGCCGACTCCGGCTTATCAATCAAGTCCCGGACAGCAAAATCAAAATGAATCGAATCCTTCGTCCGATTTGCGTTCCGATATGATGCAGAAAGTCATTCGCCGCGAAATTCCGCTGATGATTACGGCGCAGCGCGCTCAAGATATAATGAACGCGCTCAGGCTCGCCAAAGAATTCAATATCAAAATCGTTTTGGACGGCGCGGCGGAATCTTATATGATTCTTGACCAAATCAAGGCTTCGGGTTTTCCTGTAATTATTCACCCGACGATGTTTCGCGCCGGCGGCGAAACGGAAAATCTGAGTATGGAAACGGCTTCAAAATTAAAAGCCGCCGGAATTCCGTTCGCGTTGCAAAGCGGTTTGGAAAACTACGTGCCGAAAACGCGCGTCGTTTTATATGAAGCCGGAATCGCGGCGGCAAACGGTCTTTCCAGACGCGACGCGCTGGCGGCAATTACGATTGATGCGGCGAAAATTATCGGTTTGGACAAACGCATCGGTTCGCTCGAAAAAAATAAAGATGCCGATATTGCGATGTATGACGGCGATCCGTTTGAATATACGACGCACTGCGTCGGCACTATTATCAACGGCAAAGTTGTCAGTGAAATTGTTCGATAAAAAAGCTCTGTTTAAACCGCATTCGTTCTAAATATATTGACAAAATAGGTTGAATAGTTCTGAGTTCAAACTTTAGTTTGCCCGCCCGCGAAGCGCGGCGGAAACACGCTGAAGCGTGAGCTCAAAACGCTTGAGTGATCTTTCCAATATATTTTGTCAATAAATCTAAAATCTATGCGGAAAGTAAATTTTAACTGAAAATTGTTTATTTTTAATTTTTCAGAAACAATAACTTTAGTTTAGAATTACTTTCGGTTTGAACGGGAAATTTTTATGGACGAAAAAACACCAAGACGCGATCCTTACCGTTTGATTGGTGAGATTTTCAACGAGCGTTACACGATTGACGAATTTATCGTCTTGGGTAGTTTCGGCGCGGTTTATCGCGCCACCGATCAGAAACTCGGCAGAATCGTCGCTGTCAAAATCCTCAAACCCGATTTAAAAGAAGATGTCGCCGAAGAAGCTCGCGAACTTTTCCGGCGCGAAGCGCAGGCGGCGGGCGCGTTGAATCATTCGCATATTGTCGCCGTTACCGATGTCGGCGAAGATTTCGGCATCGCATATTTGGTAATGGAATGGCTCGAAGGTCGCACGCTCGAACAGGAATTGCGGCAATATCGGCAAATTTCACTTTCCGACACAAAAACTATTCTCGAACAAATTACGGGTGCTTTAACGCTCGCTCACGAACAAAACATTGTTCACCGCGACATCAAACCTTCAAATATTCATCTTGGAAAACCCGGCGAAATTTTTGTCAAAGTTTTGGATTTCGGCATTGCCAAAGTAACGACTTCGGCGGCAAATGCCATCGCCAGCCGCATCGCCGGAACTTTCGCGTATATGCCGCCCGAACAGATCGAAGGCAAAATTATTGACGCGCGAACCGACATTTACGCGCTCGGTATTTTGCTTTTTCAAATGCTCAGCGGCAAACTTCCCTTTGAAAAAAAGTCGGAAGATTATTTAATCAGACAGCAATTAACGGCAAAACCGCCGCGCCTGACTGAATTTAATCCTGAAATAAGTTCGGCAATTGCCGATGTTATTGATCGTTCGCTGGCGAAAAATCCCGATGAAAGGCAGCAATCAGTCATTGAACTTTGCGACTCTTTTGTTGAAGCATTTGAAAAGGAAAATTCGATGGAAGATTTGTCCGGCGAAGTCTTTCCAAATGAAGAAATTATTTTGCAGGAAGACGAAAAAACTAATTCTCATCAGGAAGAATCAGTTGAAATTGTCGAAGATGCCAAACCAACATTAGTGTTGTCAAATCAACCTTCGGCAGATTTTGAATCTAATTTGTCAGATTCGCCCGACAATCTGGAAATTGAAGCTGCGGACAGAAAAGCCGATGACATTTTATCGAAAAACGCAGTTCCGATTGTGGAAAACCTGAGTCCTGCTCAGTATGATTTTCAGCCTCCAACAATTTGGAATTCGATAAACAAATATAAAATTCCGATATTCGGCGGTTTGTTCGTTCTTTTGATTTTAGTCGGCTGGTTTGCCGTTTCGTCATATTCAAATTATCAATCCGGCAATTTAGCGGAACATTTGCGGCAGGGCGCAGATTATCTCGAACAAAAGCAATATGACCAGGCTTTGAGTGAATTTGACCGCGCCGTAAATGCAGATTCTAATTCGGCGGAAGCCTACAAAGGACGCGGCGACGCTTATCATTTCACGGGCGAAGATGAAAAAGCCATCGCCGATTATACCGAAGCGATAAATTTGGGATTAAACAGCGCGGAAATTTATCGCCGTCGCGGTTTCGATCAAAAATCCGTGCTGAATTTCGACAAAGCGATTGCCGATTACACTGATGCGATAAAATTGGACACGAACGACGGAGAATCATACGCCGGACGCTGCCAAACTTACCTTGACAACCGGCAGTTTGATATGGCGTTGACCGACTGCAGCAAAGCTCTCGAATTAAATTCCGACGACGCAAATGCTTACGTCAGTCGCGGGAATATTTATCTCTCAAAAAATGAAAATGACCTCGCCATCGCCGATTTTAATAAAACTTTGAATCTGCAAAAAGACAATGCCGCCGCGCATTTAGGTCGCGGAAACGCTTATTATAACAAGGAAAATTACGGCAAAGCTCTCGATGATTTTTCCGAAACGATTCGGCTCGATTCTCAAAATCCCTCCGCTTACGGTTTGCGTGGTTTAATTTATCAGAAAACAAACCGCGACGAAAAAGCGATTGCCGATTTCACCGAAGCGATTCGCATAAATCCAGAATTCTCACTACTTTACGCCAGTCGCGGCAAATCTTTTTTGAATGAAAAAAAATACGACGAAGCGATTGCCGATTATACAAACGCCATCGAATTCAACAACAGCGGCAACGCGGCTGATTTTTATTTTGAACGCGGCATCGCTTATTTCAAAAAAGACGAACTTGAAAAAGCCGTCAGCGATTTTACGGAAGTTATAAATCTCGACCCGAAAAGTTTCGGCGCATATCAAAATCGCGGCGAGGCTTATACAAAACAGGGCAAAAAGGATTTAGCCGAAGCTGATTTCAAAAAAGTACGCGAACTCAAACGCTTGAATTAAACTTTCTCAAAATACATCAAAAATTTTCTCAACCTGATTTAGTAGAGCAATTTTTAAATTTTCCAGTGTTTTGAGTTCAAACTTTAGTTTGCTTTTCGCCGCGCTTTACTGGCGGAAACACACGCTGAAGCGTGAACTCAGAACTGTGACAAAATACCGGATAATTTAAAAATCGCTCTATTTAGTAATGTGGAACACGGCATCGAGAACTGTGGCTGGCAACGGTTAATTTGCATATTCGTCTGTGATAAAGTCTGAAGAACTTGGCAGTTTGGAGCAAAACACAATCTGAATCCGAACAAACTGAGGAGAAAAAATTATGAAAATCAAAAAATTATTTATCGGCGTATTTGCAGCGACCTATTTGTTCGGCTGTTTAGCTTTCGTGGTTTTTGTTTCATACAATAAATCTAAACAATCGGCAGTTAAAAACAATTTATCCAAAACCTCCTTTATCGTTGAAAAACCGGAAACCGAACTTGATGCAAAAATAATGAATTCCTGCTGTTATAGAGACAATTTTGCGAAAACTATTTCAGCCGAAGAATATCAATCTGAAACAGATTTTGAAGTTTTTAATCTGGCAGATTTTGGAGATGCGTCTGATGTTGATGATTATAATAAATACTTTTTGGAAACGGGCGAAGTTTCAAACGGCGAAGATATAAAAGCAAAATCCGGTGAAACTTGGTTCGGATTCTTTAATGAAAGTAATGAAGATGTTTTGCGTCCGACAAAAATTAAAATTTCTCACAGAAAGGAAAACACTCTGACTTGGACAAATATTTCGGTTAAAGATAAAAACGAGCCGTTATTTTTGGTAAAAGGTTTGAAAAATATTAAGAAAAGAAAAGTCGTAACTCTTTTTCGAGGTGTTACTTTTGAGGAAGCCGACGAAAATAAACAGCCAACTTATTTGAGAAACGGTTTTGTCAAAGATTTCCGACTTGGAGAAACAAATTATACGCTTCGAGTAAAAGAAGGCGTGAACGAAGAACAACAGCGCGTTTGGGTTTTACTGCTTGAAACCGGAAAAGTCAGCCAAATTATTTCTCACATAACTTATTCGGGCGAGGAAGCAGAAGTCGGCAATCTTTTTTGGGTCGGGGATTTGGACGGCGATAATAAACTCGATTTTTATATGGACTTTTACGGCTATGAAAAAGGTTATTATTCGACCGGATTATTCTTATCGTCCGAAGCGAAAAAAGGAAAATTAGTCAAAAATTTTGATTATTTAATGTTTGGCGGCTGTTAAATTAATCAGCTTATATTGATTTTAATCAGGCGAAAATGAAACAATTGTTATAAAAATGACGAAAGATACATCGCCTGACATTTCCGAGATTGAAAATGCTTACGCATATTGCGAAGGCGTTACGAAACTTCACGCCAAAAGTTTTTATTTCGCCGCCAAATTTCTTCCGCCGCACAAACGAAAAGCCGTCTATCCGATTTATGCTTTCTGTCGGCACATTGATGATGAAATTGACGAGATTGGTGATGAGGATAATGCAAAAGCCGTCGAAACCGTCGAAATTTGGAAATCTAATTTGCAGAATCTCTACGAAAATAAAGACCAAGAACCAAAAAGCGAAGACCAAAAAACCGTTTTTCTCGCTTGGAACGATTTGCTGAAAAATCATAAAATCCCGCAAAATTTACCGATTGAACTTATCGAAGGCGTTTTGATGGACACGCATATCAAACGCTACGAAACCTTTGAAAAACTTTATGTCTATTGTTACCGCGTCGCTTCAACCGTCGGGTTGATGTCGTCGGAGATTTTGGGTTATTCGGATAAAATCGCTCTCGAATTTGCCGAAAAATTGGGAATCGCAATGCAGTTGACGAACATTTTGCGAGATGTCAAAGAAGATGCCGAGCGTGGGAGAATTTATTTGCCATTGGAGGATTTACGAATATTTAATGTGTCGGAACAGCAGATTTTAGAAAACGAATTTGACGACAATTTCTGCAAGATGATGCAGTTTCAAATTGAGCGGGCGCGGGAATTTTACCGTGAAGGCGAAAAAGGAATTCCGCTATTAGAAAAAGATTCGCGCTTGACGGTTTTGCTGGCTTCGCGGATTTACGGGCGGATTTTGGACGAGATTGAAAAACTCGATTACAATGTTTTTCTCGGTCGCGCTCATACGACAAATTTGAAAAAACTTTTGTCAATTCCGACAATCTGGCGCGAAGCAAAGAAATTTTAGAATATTTGCTCGCAAGTGAACTCGAATCAACACGATAAAAATTATATTTGCAGGAATAAATATTTTGACAAAGAACATTACACCAATGAAATAAAACTTGAACACTTGAAGGACGAATTATTATGACAAAAAGAATTTTATTGGTTGGAATGTGTATTTTTACTTTGGTTTTCACCGCATTTTCGCAGGATTCGATGAAAAAAGATGCAATGATGAAAGATTCGACAATGATGAAATCGGTAACGGCGGAAGATGTTTCAAAAACTGCTTTGAACGTCGGCGCGAAAATGCCTGCATTCACGCTTTCCGATGCCAACGGCAAAACCGTTTCCAGTTCCGATTTGCTTAAAAAAGGAAACTTAGTCGTCGTTTTTTATCGCGGCGCGTGGTGTCCGTATTGTAATCTTTATTTGAAAAAATTGCAGGACAATATTTCGCAAATAAAAGCGCAAGGCGCAAATATCGTAGCGATTTCGGTGGAAAATCCCGACACATCTTTGTCAGTCGCACAAAAGAATAAAGTCAGTTTTGAAGTTTTAAGCGATCCGAAACTCGACACGGCGCGAAAATTCGGCATCGTTTATCAACTTGCGCCGGAAACCAACGAAAAATATAAAGGTTACGGCATAGATTTGGTCAAGCAAAACGGGACGGAAACGCCGGATTTACCGCTTTCGGCTACATATATTGTCAATCAAAAAGGCGAAATTATTTATGCTTTTCTCGAACCCGATTACAAACGACGTGCCGAACCAAACGACATCATCGAAACATTATCTAAGCTAAAAAATAAAAAATAAGCAGATCGGTATATTTTGGAAGGATAATCCAAAAACAGAAAGACGCGCGAATTAAATGTGCTATCTCTCCGGCATACTTATACCAAAACCAATTGAGAAGGTTTGCTATGCAGGTCAGAACCGTCTGCGGTAGCGGACGGTTTAACTTAGCGATTTGAGCCGTTTATCAAAAGTTCAAAAGATAATCTTCAACCGTCCGCTACCGCAGACGGTTCTGACTTAAAACACCAATTAAAATGGTTTTGGTATTACTTCGCGCGTCTTTCTGCATTGTTACTCAAAATTAAAGCCACCACCTCTGGTGGTGGTCTGAGTCTGGGTTCCACCGTTGAGAGCCGAGACCAAAAAGATAATTCTTAAAATCCTTATTAGAAGCCGCCGCCTCTGGCGGTGGAGTTTTCACTCAAAAACTGGTTTTGCTTTGTCTTTCTACTTTCCTCCCTATGGTAAAGCCGGAACGGGAATATCACCGTTCGCGCCAAATTGCACTCCTGTAAATTGTCCGTCGCTGCTTTTCAAAATATACCAAGTCCCGTTTGTCGGACGAAAGACCGCGATGTCCGTGAGTTGATCTCCATCGTAATCGGCTGGAATCGGAATGTCCGAACTGAGTCCGAATTGTGCCGCGCTGAATCCTTCCGTGCTTTTGAGCAAATACCACGTCCCATTCGATGGACGAAACACCGCTAAATCATATATTCCGTCACCATCGTAATCACCGACGACGGGTTTATCTTCCACCGCTCCGAATTGTGCGCCGCTGAATGCACCATTGGAACTGTTGAGCCGATACCAAACGCCGCTTGACGGGCGATAAACGGCGATGTCGCTCTTACCGTCACCGTCATAATCGCCGTTGACCGGAAGGTCGCTGTTTGCGCCGAATTGAATGCCGGTAAATCCCAACTTCGAGCGCAGCAAATACCACGTTCCGACACTTGGACGATAAACGGCGATGTCGGTCACACCGTCGCCATCGTAATCATTCTGCACGGGTTTATCTTCACTCGCGCCGAATTGAACGGCGCGGAAGGCGTTGTCGGAAGATTGAAGAATATACCAAACGCCGTTTGACGGACGATAAACAGCAATGTCGGCGAGTCCGTCGCCGTCGTAATCGCCCGCTACCAACTTGTCCGTCGCCGCGCCGAATTGGACGGCGCGAAACGAGTGGTTAAAACTGTTCTGGAGATACCAAGTTCCATTAGTCGGACGATAAACGGCGAATTCGGCTTTGCCGTCGCCGTCAAAATCGTTGAGTTTGCGCTGCTGCAAAAGCGTTCCCTGATACATGACGCTGGCAAAAACCACGGAGGAGTCTTGACCTATCGTATAAGGCGTAGTTTGTGCGTAGCCAAGAGCCAGGATATTCCCGTTTGGCAAAATCAAAACCTTGGTTGCCGCGTCAAGACTGCCAAAAATGTCGGTTTGTCCTTTCCCTCCCGTTCCAAAACTAAGATCGAGCGAGCCATTGGGATTGTAACGAGCAACGGCGAAATCCGAAGTGGTGGGCGAACCGATTGCAAAGCCGTCGTAATTGATACGCAGTTTAGTCTCAAGTCGGTTCTCCAGCCTGCCGTTAGCGACTCCGGCGACGACGAATCTGCCATCAGGCTGAAGCGCGATGGAACTTGCAAAGTCATAGCTGCCATCGAAATCTGTTGAAACTTTTCCGTTCGTGCCGAATGTGCCGTCCAGACTTCCGTTCGGGTTGAATCTGGCGATGACAAAATCGGTTAAAGTTGTCTGCTGGTTTGGCTCGCCTGTTCCCGCACAAAGAATTTTGCCGTCCGGCTGTAAAACCATTCCCGTCATTACGTCGCCGCCCGGAAGGTTGGATGCGCCTGATAAATCGGCAACTACTTTACCGCCGCTGCCGAAACTGTTATCGAGACTGCCGTTTGAATTGTAACGCGCCAGAGCGAAATCGTAAGAATGGTTGGCTAAAGTGTATGTCCAACCGCCGGCAATCATTTTACCGTCCGGCTGAATGACGAGCGATGAAGCAAAATCAACATCATTATTAAAATCCGTGATAACTATACCGCCCGTGCCGAAAGTTGAATCGAGACTTCCGTTCGAGTTGTAGCGAACAAGCACGAAGTCGGAAGGTATCTGCGGGGCAATCGCCGCGCCGTTGAAACCGGCAGCGACGATCTTCCCATCGGACTGCAACACGAGAGCGACCGGCACGTCGGCTTTATTTGCCGCAATATCAGTAATAACCAGTCCGTTCGTACCGAATGTCGTGTCTAGACTGCCGTTTGTGTTGTATCGTGCCAGCCCAAAATTGTAGTGGTTAAACCTCGGATCTGAAAAATCCAGTAAGACCATTCCGGCAACGACGATTTTGCCGTCCGGTTGGATTACGAGCGAAGATGCCGCCTGAGAACTGCGGATGTCAGAAAAGAGGGTGGTTACTTTTCCGCCCGTGCCGAATGAAGTGTCGAGGCTGCCTGTCGAGGTATAACGCACGAGTCCAAAAGCCCCCCCGTTGGCGCTGCCGACAGCGACAATTTTGCCGTCCGGCTGACGCGCCGCTGAAATGATTTCAGCGTCTCCTCCCAACACCGTGGTTACGATACCTCCTCTCGGCAGGACTGAAGGATTTGTCGGGCGATTAGACCCAGAGCCGACAAACCAACCAAAGATTATATAATTAGCGAATAGTTCTCCGTTTGTTCGATGATTTTCATCACCGATAAAAATAAAAGGCGAGCTACAACCGGCATACGTCAATGACATCACCGCAACAAGCGAAACCAAAACGATAATTGTAAATTTTCGATTGAACATAATGTTTTAATTCCTCTGAATTGAACTTCGATAATTTTCACGAGGCGGAAATGAAAATTTATAAAAGATGTGATTTGAGTTTCGCCAAGCCGCCGACCGGCAAAACTCAAATATGATTCTTCCTTCTCGGCAAAATTCAAACTATGGCTGCGCCGTAAAATTCAAACCGTCAAGGTCTTCGGTTAAGTTGATGACTTGCGGCGCGAAAATGTAACTTTTTTGTTTGATTGAGACAACATAAGTTTCTCCCACCGCCACATCCGCAAAACGATAGAAGCCGAACGGATTGGTCAGCGCGTATCTGGTTTCACCGTCTGCATTTGTGATTGAAACCCGCGCTCTGGAAATGCCGCGTCCGGCTGCCGTCGTTACCCGTCCGCCGATTGAAACATTCGCCGCCGTCACCGGTGCCGGAGCAACCAAAAACAGATACGCATTGATGCCGCCGATAATCGGGCTGGATTCCGGCGCGAGAATATCGAATCCGCGATTGTCGAAATTCTTTTCAAACGGACGCGCCGGATTGATCGAAGTCGCGTCCGAACCGTCCGTTGCGAAAAAGTAAATAATGTGAACGCCGTTTTGCAGCGAGGCGGTGGTTGCGGTTGCCGTAATGGTCGTGGCGGTGCTGCCGGTAACAGTCGCTTTCGTCCACGTTTCGCTTTTTGTGTCCACTTGAAAATAGATATTTTGCGGCGGCGGCGCGTTCGGCGAATAAGTCGAAGTCGCCGTCAAAGTAAAAGTCGGCGTGCTGTTGCTCGTCGTATTTCCGGCGAGCGTTGAAGCGGACGTATTCAGCGGAATCGCATTGGTCGGCGCAGGCGTAATCACAGTTACGTTGCTGCTGCTCTGATTGGCGACGTAGGCTTTGCCGCTAATCGGATTGACCGCGACGGCAATGGGATTTGAATTAGCCGCAACGGTTGTCGTCGTCGAATTATTTACTCCGTCAATAACCGTTACGTTGCTGCTGTTTCGATTAGCGATATATATCTTATTCGTCGCTTGATTGACCGCGACATCAATTGGCTGTGTGCCGGTCGCAACGGTTGTTATCGAATTATCCGTCCCATTAATTACCGTTACGTTGTTGACTTGATTCACGATATAGATTTTATTCGTTATCGGATTGACTGCTATGTGACCGGAAAATATACCCGGCGCGATGTTGGTCGTCGAGTTGGTCGCCCCGTCAATGACTGTTACGCTGCCGTCATTAGAAACATAAATTTTATTTGTTACCGAATTGACCGCCACGGTTTCGGGGTCTGGATCATTTGGAGCTGGTCCGCCGGCATCGAAAATGGTTGCCGCCACTGTATTGTTTGTTCCATCAATAATCGATACGGTTTCGTCGTTGACATTAACGACGTAGATTTTATTCGTTACCGGATTGACCGCGATTGAACCGGGAAATGAACCAACCGCAACGGTCGCCGCTACAGTGTCGTCCGCTCCGTTAATCACCGTGACGTTATTGCTTGTTTGATTAACGACGTAGATTCTGTTCGTTACCGGATTGACCGCGACGGCATTGGGGAACTGTGCCGGTATTAACGGAAGTTATTGCATTATTCGCTCCGTTAATCACCGTGACGGTGTTACTGGCATTAGCATTAGAGCAATAGATTTTGTTCGTTATCGGATTGACCGCGCAGGCACCAGGTTGTGTGCCAGCCGCGACGGTCGCCGTCGAATTGTTCGTCCCGTCAATCACCGTTACGCCCGTGCCGCCGCCGCCGTTAGGAATGTAGATTTTATTGGTTGCCGGATTAACCGCGACGGCATTGGGAAATGAACCTGCCGCGACGGTTGCCGTCGTGTTATCATCGCCGCTAATCACCGATACGTTCGCGTCGCCGCTATTAGCAACATAAATTTTATTCGTCACCGGATTGACGGC
>JBDTSO010000019.1:0-16229 GCA_039931085.1 Acidobacteriota bacterium
AAGAAACGCTCAAACTCTACAAAGAAAAACTGTATTTAAATGTCATCGGCGTTGACGCTTCCGCCGAGTTTTATACTGTTTTGGAAAATGTTATTGACCCGGAATTAAAACGTAAGGCAATCGGCGCGAAATTTATAGACGTTTTCGACGCGGAAGCCACGAAAATCGGCGATGTAAAATGGCTCGTGCAGGGAACTCTTTATCCCGATGTCATCGAATCTGTCAGCTTGCGCGGCTCAAGCGTGACGATCAAATCGCATCACAATGTCGGCGGTTTGCCGGAAAAAATGAATCTCAAATTGATCGAACCGCTGCGCGAACTTTTCAAAGACGAAGTGCGCTTGATCGGCAAAGACTTAAATATTCCCGACGAGATTCTCCAACGTCATCCGTTTCCCGGTCCCGGACTCGCCGTGCGGATTTTGGGCGACATCACCACCGAAAAAGTCGAACTTCTCCAACGCGCCGACAAAATCTTTATCGAAGAACTAAAATCAACCGACCTTTACGATAAAACGTGGCAAGCCTTCGCCGTGTTGCTGCCGATTCAATCCGTCGGCGTAATGGGCGATTTCCGCACTTACGAAAAAACCATCGCGCTTCGTGCAATAACTTCAACCGACGGAATGACCGCAGATTGGGCGCGTCTGCCGTTTGAATTTCTCGCCAAAGTTTCATCGAGAATCACGTCGGAAATTCGCGGCATCAACCGCGTCGTCTATGACATTTCATCAAAACCGCCAAGCACGATTGAGTGGGAATAATGGTCTATTTAAGAATTGCATCCTTCTTGTGCTTCAATGTAAGTATTCATCGCGTATGTCATATAATCCCTAACATCAAAACCAGGGTGAAGTCTATGCTGTGAAAGTGAGATGGTCAAATTTTTCAGCACACAAAACTCTCTTTGCTTCTCCTTATTTTATTGTTCTTGTATATCAATATCAGCGAACAAATTCTTGCGGATTGGCGGTTGATTCGACGCTTTGTATCTGGCTTTCGTGAATCTTTTTTTCGTGAACTTGTTCTTTGCGAAATGAGTAGAGGTAAATCACAATGGCGATATTGAAAATTAAAATACCGGCGCGAACGTAGGTCGGTTTTTGAATCAGTTCGTAAAGTTCAACCGGAATGTAAATCGAACCGGAAATTATCGCAAACCACTCTGCCCACGCGCGTAAACGCCATAAACCGTAGGCTTCGACAAAACGAATAGTTGCGTAAACCAGCGAAAGAATAAAGAAAAGTTTGATGTTAGACGAATCGAGTTTGGTAATGGTTTCGACAATGCGGTGCGCGATTCGACCTTCGGAGTTGAGGTGCAGAAATCCAACTAAATCTTCGGCAAAAACGACGACATCGCGGTTCATTAGCCGCAGAATGCCAAATCCCGCAATCAAACCGATGAAACCTTTTACGGCTTCAAAAGCGGCAATCAATTTGATGCCCGTTTTTGATGAATGTAATTTACTCAAACTGCTATATTCTCCGCGTTTCGCTTTTTATTTATCATAACATTTTACAGATAAATGCAATGACATAGTTGCGCGTTTTCGGTTTAAGGAAAAAAAACGATAATTAAAATCATAAAAATAAAACCGTCTGCCCCGGCAGACGGTTTTATTTTTATGCTGACGAATTAATTTAGTTTAATAAGTCGCATTGGCGGCTGAAACAACTTTATCCGCCGCGTCTTTCATTCCTTTTGCAGTCTGAATATTAATGCCGGATTCTTCCAAAACGCGCATTCCTTCTTCGACGTTTGTGCCTTCGAGCCGCGCGACAATCGGAATCGAAACGCCGAGATTTTTCGCCGCCGCGACCACGCCGTTCGCCACCATATCACAGCGCACGATGCCGCCGAAAATGTTGATTAAAACGGCTTTGACGTTTTGATCGGCGAGCAGGATTTTGAACGCCTGTTCGACTCGTTCCTGAGATGCGCCGCCGCCGACATCCAAGAAATTCGCCGGTTCGCCGCCCGCGAGTTTGATAATGTCCATCGTCGCCATCGCCAAACCCGCGCCGTTGACCATACAGCCGATGTCGCCGTCTAATTTAATGTAGTTCAAATCGTAATTCGACGCTTCGATTTCGAGCGGTTCTTCTTCGTTCAAGTCGCGCATTTCCGCATAATTTTTATGACGAAACATCGCGTTATCGTCAAAATTGACTTTTGCGTCGAGCGCGATTAAACGATTGTCTTTGGTCAGCAAAAATGGATTGATTTCCACAATCGTCGCGTCCATTTTCTCGAAAGCGTCGTAAAGCGACAACATAAATTTCGCGGCTTTGTTGACTAATTCGTCGGGAATTCCCAAACCGAAGGCAAGCTGCCGCGCCTGAAACGCTTGAAGTCCGACTGCCGGATCAATTTCTGCTTTTAAAATCTTTTCGGGCGTTTCTGCGGCAACCGTTTCGATTTCTGTGCCGCCTTCGGGCGAAGCCATAAAAACATTTCTGCCCGAAACGCGGTCGAGCGTGATGCCGAGATAAAATTCCTTGTCAATCGGCAAACCTTCTTCGATCAAAAGCGTTTTCACTTCGCGTCCTTCGGGTCCGGTTTGGTGCGTAACGAGATTCATTCCAAGCATTTCTCCGGCAATTTTCTTGGCTTCTTCCGGCGATTTGGCGAGCTTTACGCCGCCGCCTTTGCCGCGTCCGCCGGCGTGAATCTGCGCTTTGACGACGACGACATCCGTTCCCAAGTCTATTGCCGCCTGCTCCGCTTCTTCCGGCGTTTTAACGACAATGCTGTTCGGCACGGGAACGCCGTATTGTTTCAGCAATTCTTTCCCTTGATATTCGTGTATTTTCATATATTTTTTAGTTTTTGCTTTTGCAAATCTAAATTCAGAAAAATTTATAGAGATAACAGAATTTTCAGAGATAAATTTATTTTTTTTAATTATCCCATTTATCCTGTTATCCCTATAAATTTCCTTTTATTTCAAAAGTTTGAGTTTTGCTTTATTGTGAATTTTCAACAAATTTGAGCAAAGTTCTTACGGCAACAGCCGTCGGACCTTTTGATTGATGCGCTTTTGAATCGTCCGACCAAGCAGTTCCGGCGATGTCGAGATGCGCCCATTTTGCCTTGTCAATAAATTCCTGAATGAAAACCGCGCCCATAATCGTTCCGGCTTTGCGCGACGGTCCGATATTTTTAACATCGGCAATATCTGATTTGATCATTTTGCTGTAATCTTTACCGACCGGAAGCTGCCAGAAATCTTCGCCTGCATCTTTTCCGCAGGCAATGATTTCGTCAACCAAATCCTGATCGTTGCCCATAATTCCGGTATTCAAATCGCCGAGCGCAATAATCACCGCGCCGGTCAAAGTCGCCATGTCAACAATCGTCGTCGCACCGTGTCTTTCGGCATAAGCCACCGCGTCAGCCAAAACGAGGCGACCTTCGGCATCGGTGTTTAAGATTTCAACCGTTTTGCCGTTTGAAGCCGTAACGACATCGCTCGGACGCGACGCTTTGCCGTCCGGCATATTTTCAACCGCCGCGACGATACCGAGAACCGGCACAGTCGGTTTTGTCAAAGCAATCGCCCGCATCGCTCCTAAAACGGTTGCGCCGCCTGACATGTCGTATTTCATCGCGCCCATATTTTCACCCGCTTTCAGTGAAATTCCGCCGGTGTCAAATGTAATGCCTTTGCCGACCAGCGCGAGCAGTTCGCCTTTTTTTCCGGTTGATTTTTTCGGCTCATATTTTAATATAATCATTTTCGCCGGCTGTTCCGAACCGTAAGTTACGCTGAGAAGCGAACCCATTCCGAGTTTTTTCATTTTGGCTTCGTCAAGAATTTCACAACTTAATCCGGTTTCCTTCGCCATTTTTTGGGCGCGGTTCGCCATCTCCGTCGGATGCAGGATATTCGGCGGTTCATTTGCCAAATCGCGTGTAAAATTCATCGAATCGCCAATAACTTCGCCGCGATCCAATCCGTTTTTGACATCTTTTTCCTTCGCGCCTTCGATGCACAAAACAAAATTGTCAACCGATTTGTCGTTTTTATCCTTGGTTCTGTATTTATCCAATTCAAACTGACTCGTTACAACGCCCTGCGCCGCATTTGTCGCCACTTCAACCGCGTCGCCGTCCGAACGCGGCAGCAGTGCGAAGCCTTTGACGCTGCGTTTTCTGAAGTAGCGCGTCGCGGTGCCGGAAATCGTCGAAACATCCGACGTTTTATAATCGGCTTTGTCGCCGACACCGACTAATAAAAGCCGACTTGCTTTTGCTTTTCCTTTCGGTTCAAAAAGTAGATAAGCTGTATCGCCCGTTTCGCCTTTAAATTCTCCGGTTTTGATCACCGAAGCGACGAGTCCGCCTGTCAATTTATCCAAATCTTTTAAAAGTCCGCTTGCCGCTTTTTCGTCTTTGAATACCGCCACTGCTAAAGCGTCAACATTCGCTTCCTGAAAATTATCCGTAATTGCCTGAAACTTCATTATTTACCTCAATTTTTTTTATTAAATTTTTCTCGCAAAATTTATTCGACTATAACTTAACTGCACTATTTTATCAATTTATCTTTCCTTCATCATCGCTTGAGTTTCTCTTTCGACCGTGCGTTCCTTCATCGTTTCGCGTTTGTCGTAAAGTTTTTTCCCTTTCGCCACCCCGATTTCAAATTTTATTCGTCCGTTATTCCAATAGACCCGCGTTACAACCAAAGTCATTCCTTTAATCGTCGTTTCCTTTTGAAGTTTTTCGATTTCGCGCCGGTGAAGCAGCAATTTCCGCGTTCGCAGCGGCTCGTGATTTTGTTTATTGCCGTGCGAATACGGCGAAATGTGCGTATTAAACAGCCAAACTTCACCGTCTTTAACCGCGACGTAAGATTCTTTCAATTGAATGCGTCCTTCCATCACGCTTTTGACTTCCGTTCCCTGCAAAACGATTCCGGCTTCGTATTTGTCAAGAATGTGGTATTCAAAAAATGCGTGGCGATTATTTACAATATCTTTTCCGTTTGCCGACATAAACTATTATTTTGCCTGTCATTTATTGTCGAATCAAGTTCAAATTAAATTAAGACATTTGACAATCGCATTTTCTGTCAATAAATTATAGTTTGAATTTGTTGGGAGATCGTCTAATGGTAGGACTGCAGTCTCTGGATCTGCCTATCGGGGTTCGAATCCCTGTCTCCCAGCCAAAATTTTATGAGCGATTGGCACGAAACAGAAATCCGCGTCCGTTATGCTGAAACCGACAAAATGGGCATTGTTCATCACGCCAATTATTTAATTTGGTTTGAACTCGGCAGAAGCGAATTTTGCCGCGCCCGCGGTTTTTCCTATCTCGAAATGGAAGAAAAAGATAATGCGCTGATGGTCGTCGCCGAAAGTTACTGCCGCTACAAATCACCCGCCTTTTACGAAGACGTTCTGACAGTCCGCACAAAGATTGCTGAAATGAAAAGTCGGAAAATTCAGTTCATTTATGAAGTTTTTCGCTCCTCGGATCAAAAATTGCTTGCCGTCGGCGAAACCCTGCACTTGGTTACGGACGAAAATAAAAAAGTCCGATCTCTGCCCGAAAGTTACAAAGAAAAACTGCTGAACGACGTTAAACCCGAAGAAAATGCGTTTCCTGATAATCAACCGCCGAGTTGATCGCAAAAATGACTGGAGCGCAAACGGCTTGCTTGCATCGCATCGCGGCTTTGCGCCAATGCGATTTGATTAGCAAAAAGTCAAATTTAATTTGAATTCGAGTATCTGCCAACGCTTTTTCGCCTCGGAGCGACACTTCACGCGCAAACGGGGACGTACCCGCGCTTCGGTCAATTAAACTGATTTCAAATTTCATAAAACATCAATTGTATTGTTATACTTACAAAAACTGAATAATCATTCATTTTAATCGGAAAAATTATGATCGAACGTGAAAAACTGGAAATGGACGTGATTTTTGTCGGCGCGGGTCCGGCAAATTTGGCGGCGGCTCTGCATTTGAAAAATCAAATCAAATCACACAACGAACTTGTTGAACGAAGACATCATTCGGGTAGAATAATTGAAGATTTGGAAATCGGCATCATCGAAAAAGGTTCTGCGGTCGGCGCGCACATTCTGTCCGGCGCGATCATTGATCCGATTGCTTTGCGCGAATTGATGCCGGATTTTCTCGAACAGGGTTGCCCGGTTGATTCGGTCGTCACGGAAGATGCGTTTTGGTATCTGACTGAAAATAAAAAAATAAAATCACCGATAACGCCGCCGCCGCTTCGCAATCACGGGAAATATATCGCGTCCTTGAGCAATATTTGCGAATGGCTCGGCGAAAAATGCGAAGAAGCGGGAATAAATATTTTCCCCGAATTTCCGGGCGCGGAAATGCTCTACGACGAAAACGAGCGCGTCATCGGCGTTCGCACGGGCGACAAGGGAATTGACAAAGAGGGAAATCCGAAGCCGAATTTTGAACCGGGCGTTGATCTGCTCGCCAAAGTTACGGTTTTGGGCGAAGGTTCACGCGGTTCTTTGACGAAACAATTGATGCAAAGACTGAATTTACACGAAGACAAAGAACCGCAGGTTTTTTCCATCGGTGTCAAAGAATTGTGGGAAGTTCCGGCGGGAAACATCGCCGAAGGTTTCGTCATTCACACGCTCGGTTTTCCGTCCGACACGCAAACTTACGGCGGCGGGTGGATTTACGGAATGAAGGACAACATCGTCAGTATCGGTTACGTAACCGGATTGGATTATGTTGATCCGCTGATTGATCCGCACGCCGAGTTTCAAAAATTCAAAACTCATCCTGATGTCGCCGCGATTTTGCAGGGCGGAAAAATGCTCAAATACGGCGCGAAAACGATCAACGCGGGCGGTTATTACACGATGCCGAAACTTTTTGCCGACGGCGTTTTGCTCGTCGGCGACTCGGCTTCGTTCCTGAACGGTCAGCGTATCAAAGGGATTCACACGGCGATGAAAAGCGGAATGCTCGCGGCGGAGACGATTATTCACGCCTTCGATCACGAAGATTTTACGACGAATACTCTCAGACATTATGACGAAAAAGTGAACGGAAGCTGGATTTACGACGAGCTTTTCGCCGTCCGAAATTTTCACGCATCGTTTCAGCGTGGTCGCTGGTCGGCACTCGTCAACGGCGGTTTACAGTTTTTAACCGGCGGTTTGGCGTGGGGTTTTATGCCCAAAGAACATCACGTCGCCGGACACGAAAGAATGGACACGCTCGTCAATTTTGAATACAAAGACGAAGGCGACAGCAAGCGTTATGCGGATTTGAAATTCGATAAACAACTGACTTTCGACAAAGTTACAGACGTTTTTCACGCCGGAGTTTCGCACGACGAAGATCAGCCGTCGCACCTGCATATTCTCGATACGGAAATCTGCGCCACGACGTGCGCCGAAGAATACGGCAATCCGTGCCAGCGTTTTTGTCCGGCTGCGGTTTACGAAATGGAAGAAAATTCCACAACCGGACGGCGCGAAATAAAAGTCAATTTTTCCAACTGCGTTCACTGTAAAACCTGCGACATCGCCGACCCGTATCAAATTATCAATTGGGTTACGCCCGAAGGCGGCGGCGGTCCGAATTATAAAGGTATGTAATTTGCTCTGAATTTTTATTGTGCAAAATTCGTTCTGAAACGATACACGAAATTTTTAAGAAAAAGGAGATAAAAATTATGTCAACACCAAATAAAGACGAAGTAGAAGGAAAATACGAACAAGCAAAAGGCTGGGTCAAAGATAAAGTCGGCGAAGCGACCGGCGATAGAGATTTAGAAGCCGAAGGCGAAGTCCAAAACGCGGAAGGCAAATCGCAGGAAACCTGGGGCAAAGCTAAACGCGGAGTCAGCGACACGGTTGATGCGGTCGGCGACGCGATTAAAAATACTGCCGATAATATCAATAAATAGACGACGATATTTGATGGATATTTTAAAAACCGCTTGTTTATGACGGCGGTTTTTCTTTTTTGAATTTTTTAATTGAGCATTTTCACGGAAAAATACTTTAATCGTATTGTAAATTTCTAATTTTATCAGTGTAAAGTTCCTGATGTTTTGCCGACGCATCAACCCACGACTGCGGAAAAGTGTTTTCATCAAGAACAAAATCCTTAATCGCTTTTTGCATTTGTCGCGCACAAGTGTTGAATCCGATTCTTCCGACTCCGGTTGCCAAGTTTGAAAATGCAACGCTTTGCACAAATTTGTAAATTGGTTCTCTTTGATGATTTCCGTCTAAAAAACTTCTGCATTTTATTAACAAAAACACAGCACGCGCCGCTAAATATGGATTTACAAAATCTTTCAAAATCATCGGAACGCGCATTGTCGGGGCGGAAATTACAAAAGGAATTTGTAAATTGTCGGTTTCAACTATTTCAGCTTGTCCGACAAGAAGTTCGCCGTGATGTTTTTCTCGAATAAGTTTTTGCAATTTTTCCTGAACATGCCAACCAAAACGATGTGAATAAAGCAGATCAATTCCGCCGTCCATA
Organism: Acidobacteriota bacterium; assembly: GCA_039931085.1. Lineage (GTDB taxonomy): Bacteria > Acidobacteriota > Blastocatellia > Pyrinomonadales > Pyrinomonadaceae. Next base: position 8,513 of record JBDTSO010000019.1, read on the forward strand.
AAACAATAACTTTTTGCGGGGCTTACAACCGCATCAACCGATAAATCCAAAATTGAGCCGTGATGAATCTCAACATTCGGCAAATCTCCGCAGAAGATTTTCCAAGCGTCGTATAAATCTTTTTCAACTGCTGATAAGATTATTTTCAAATTCATAAAAATTACCGAAAAGCCGAAATATCCATTCCGAAACGATCTTTGACGTATTCTTCCTGCGAGATATTCAGATTTTTCAGATTTGCCAGACGGCGTTCGGATTTTTTGATGTGCGTTTTCGTTCGTTCCGCCATTTGTTTGAGTATATTTCTGCCTTCGAGCATTTCGGCGTTGAATTTTCCGCGCAGAATAAAAAGTTCGGAAAGTTCGACGATGAGTTTTTCTTCGCACAGTTCTTTTAAGCGATTTTTTATTTGATAAATCTGCCGAATCGCCCGCACGAATTTGTCGCCGATAGAATCGCCGCTGACTAAATCGGGCGAATCGCGGAAATCTTCGACTAATTTATTCAAACGATTTTGATCGCCCGCCGAATAAGCGTCGTTGAGTTTCGCCATCAAATCGTGCCGTTTTGCCTTTTCCTCCGCGCCGAATGCCAGATCGGGGTGAATTAGTTTGGCGAGTTTGTGATAAGCCTTTTTCGCTTCCGCTGTCGGCTGCCATTTGTTTGAACAGTTTTTCCAATTTTCTTCGTCAGCGTTAGCTGCGGATTTTTTGGCGCGTCTTCTTAATTCTTCGACGCGCTTTTTGATTTCTTCGTCGTCCGGCACGAGTTTCAATTCTTCTTCGGCGATCTGAGCCTCGATTTCATCGAGTTCGGCGTAAAGTCTGCCGACTTCCATCGTGTAATTGGCTTCAAACTGTTCGAGTTCGGCGCGTAGGTCGGTCATCGCTTCTTCACGAAACGCCAGTTTTTCCTTGAGCCGTTCCAAAACGCGCAATTTTTTATCGAGTTCGATTTCTTCCGGTGCTGAAACATTCATTCCGAACAAAAGATTAACACAAAAATCGGCTGCGTTTCACATTTTATGATAATTGCGATTCGCGCAGATTGGATATGAATTTTAAATTTTTAAATAAGAAAAGGCGCGAGTTTTAGCCGCACCTTAACATTTAACTAAAAAATTAAGCTGACTTGATGAATGAATCTTAGAAACTATATCTCAGCCCGAATTGAATCACTCGTGGCGAACCTTGAATATTAGTAAAATTCCACCAATCCGACGCAGGATTATTGGCTTGCGGATCAACTTGTAACTGCTGGTTGGTGGTTTCGCCGAATCTCTGTGTATTCGTTACGTTGAACGCTTCCACTCTGAGCTGCAATTTATGATTTTCACTCCACGGCATCGTAAATGCTTTGGCAAGCCCCAAGTCAAGACTGACATATCCCGGAAGCCTGATGACGTTGCGGTCGCCGGTTTCTCCGGGTTTGGCGTTGCGCCAGCTTTGATACGCATAAGTTCGATCACAACCGAAAAGACTCGGAGCTGCTCCATTTTCGCCGCGTGTCGGGCAGGATTGTGTTTGTCTGGTTCGCACGCCGCTGCTTTGGATATTCCAGTTCGTTGCCCACAATGTGTCATATGGCGAATAAATCGGCAATCCCGAATTCCAACGATAAATGCCGGACAATTGCCAGCCGCCTAAGAAAGCGTCAACCACTTTGTTGGTATCTTTGAGCAGCCAGCGTTTGCGTCCAACCGGAATTTGCCAGACTGAATTGATGTTAATTGTGTGGCGCACGTCGAAATCCGAATTTGCGTAGTTGTCTTGTTGCCGGATCGGATTGAGAATAAATGACGTTCCGAAATTTCCGCCCGTTTGCAGTCCCGAAGCGTCGTCCATCGAATGCGCCAGCGTATAGTTAAAATCCATCATAAATTTATCTCCGAGACGCTGGCGAACCGAAATAGTTCCGGCGTGATAATTAGACCTGCCGATTGAACTTATTGCGGAAAGTGCGCCATACTGCGGATGATAGAAATCGGACGAAAGTCCGGCATCTAGCAATGCGCTGTCAATATCGCGTTGAGTTGTTGTCCAGTCATTATCATTGAAAACCAGAGCATCGCCAAAAATAGCCTGCGTAGCGTTTGAAGCATAAGATGCGCGGCTTGAACCGAGAAGGGCGCGGGCAAATCCCGGAACGCTGCCGAACAGATTTTCAAAATACGGGATTGCTGCGATGCTGGCAATTGCGGCTTGCTGTGCGGCTCGGGTTGATAAATCCTGTCCGGCAAAACCGCGGCGAATATCTTCCAACATTCCCGCTGCCGTATACCAATCCATTCCCGAACGCTTATCAACCAAATTATTTAATGCCGCCACGTCGCGGGATGCCAGCAGATTACGGGCGGCACGTCCGATGTAGGAAGCCTGCACGACAAATCCGCCGGGAATCGTCCGTTCATAAGTTAAATTCCAACTATAATGAATCGGTGCTTTGAGTTCCGAATCTATTGACGATTCGATTCGCGGGCTGTTGTCGGACGGCTGCGATAACGGAAAAGTTAAATTATTCGGCAGACGCAGCCCGAACTGACCTAATAAAGGTCGCACGTCTTGTGAAAATCCGGTGAACAATGGACACGGATTATCTGTAATGTTACAAGTTTGGGCGGAAAGCGTCGAGGCGGACGAAAAGCCTAATTTATTATTCAAATCAAAGGCGACTGCTAATTGCTCACCGTAATAATCGTTGGTAATGCCGAAACCGCCGCGGATTACCGATTGACTGTTTTTGCCAAAAATCGTTCCTAAAATTCCGCTATTAAAATTAGACGACCAGGCGACACCGATGCGCGGCTGGAAATTATTTTTATCCCAGTTATAGAGCGAAGATTTTCCGTTGGCGGGACCCGATAATTCCACCGAAAGCGGCTCATTATACGGAGTTCCGTTAGCCGCACCTTCAAGTCGGCGGCGGAAAAACTCGGAAAGCGAAATATTCGGCTTTGCTTCAAAACCGTTTTTTTCATAAACCGGACGGCTTAATCCGTAACGAAGTCCATATGTCAGCGTCAGATTCGGTTTGAATTTCCAAATATCCTGAGCATAAAAATCATATTCTTCGGTAGCAAAATTACGTTCGCTCGGTGTTCCCGAAGGCAGCAGCGTTCCGTCGTGGTCAAATGTAAAACGCGCCGTAAACGCAGTTAGTCTTCCAATTAGAGCAACGGCGGCGGCGCGAACATCCGTTACGTCGGAATTATCGCCAATCGGAGAGAAATCATTAATTCGATCCGTAATCGGTCGTCCGCTGTTGGCATAACCCGAAGGATTCGTGTAAGCCGAATCGAAGGCATTGGCAAAAGTCGTTCGTTTATTGCGAATAATACGAACATTCGTGCCGAATTGAATGATGTGATTTCCTTTGATCCACGAAAGATCGTCAACTATATTTTGAACCGGCGTGATGCGGGAAATTTTACGCGAATCGTTGACGGGGAAAAACACGCTGCGAAAATAAATTTCGTTTTTTGACGAATCGCCCTGTGTCGTAAAAGCCTCGCGGGTTATTCCATACCGAAAACTGTTGACGAAATTATTACTAATCGTCCAGTTATGTCCGATTACCAAACCGAACGGATGCGAAAATGTATCTTGCGACGGCGTATCAGGAAATAATCTGTTGCCGCCGATTGTATCCTGCTGAATTTGCACGCGGGCGGTCAATTGCTGTTTGGATGTCAGATTTAGGTCGAAACGTGCGACGTGCGCGTTTAATCCGATCGGAAGCGGCGCGTTAAAGCGATAACCGGAAACATTTAAGCCGTCGCCGATGGAAGTATCATTTGCCGGATATTTAGCGGCAGCGGCGGCTAAGGCAGAAACGGCTATCGGATTGATACCGCCTATTTCAGGGAAGATAGTGGCAAAATTTGCCGCCGTAACTGTTGTGATTCCGCCGCTCGGATTGTAGTAACGCACCTCACCGCGCCCTAAACTGGCAGTTGGAACTCTAGAAAGGATGGTCGTTTCGCTTTGATCACGCCGACCTTCATAACTGTAAAAAAAGAATAGACGATCTTTGATAATCGGTCCGCCGATTGCGCCGCCGAAAGTGTTGCGTTTCAGCGCGGCGCGTGGAAGTCCGCTTTGATTATTGAAAAAGTCGTTAGCCGTAAAAGCCGTATCGCGGTTGTATTCAAAAAGCGCGCCGCGAAAACTGTTGCTTCCGCTTTTCGTGATTAAAGAAATTTGCGCGCCGGAGGAACGTCCCTGAGAGGCGTTCGGATTGGTCGTCGTTACGCGAAATTCTTCGATGGCTTCTCCGTTCAACCGCAGAACAGTTCCGGCGGAAGGTGAATTTGAAAAACCGTTCAGGGCATCCGAACCTGCTCCGCCTTTCGGACTGCCGACCTGATTTGTCTGCGCCTCGTTTATATCAACGCCGTCAAGCGTAACATTTCCTTGATCGGCGCGTGCGCCGGCAACATATCCTTCGCGGGTTGTTCCCGGCTGCAAGGTTAAAAGCGCAGTAACATCGCGGGCTTCGAGCGGAAGCTGCGTAATCTGCCGTGAGTTGAAATTATTGCCTAAACTGGCATCCTGAGTATTAATCAACGATTCGCTCGCTCCCGCATCAACGGTTACCGTTTCGGCAACATTGCCGATTTCCAGTTGAACATTTGCTTCCGTCGGCTTTGCCACCAAAGCTTGCACATTACTTACAACCAATTTCTTAAATCCGGCGGCATTTACTTCAATCACATACGTCGCAGGCGGAACGGCAGTAAAAGAATAAACTCCGCTTTCATTTGTAACCTGCGTTCGGGTGAAATTTTTCTCGGAATTCCGAAGCGTAACAGTCGCTCCCGCTACAACATTACCCTGCGGATCCGCGACTGCGCCGCTGACCGAAGATGTGCCGGATTGCGCTAATGCAGTTTGACCGGCAAGACCGAAAATAATTAATGTCCACAGCGTAAAAAATGCTGCGGCTTCTAATTTACGTTTATTCATCGAATTTATCTCCTTTTTTGATACTCAAAGCATTTTTGGTTTTAATTTGACAGAGAATTATTATGCAGCTTTTCGGCTGCTTCTTCTAAAATCTTTTTTTCCCGGGCGCGTGTTTTCGCAAATCCAGCCATTCGCCGGGTTTTAACAAAAAGATATTTAACGCTCCGTTCTTTTTGGACGAATTTACAACCATCACTTGACTTGTCCCGACAACTTCGCCATAACGATTGTCTAAAATTACAAGTGCCGTGCCTTCGTCAATTCCAACGCCAAATTTTGAAGGGTTTTGCAGAATCAACCCGAAAAGCCTGTTTTGCCGCTGACGTTTGATAAAATGCTGGTCAACAATCACATTGTCAGGCAGTAATCCCAAACCCTTAACGGTTTCCACTTTTTTGCCGTCAATGATGGTAAAATCTCCTTCGCCGGTAATCATTTTGTCCGACATAACTGCTGTTCCGGCACTCGTTCCGCCGAAAACGATTCCGTCTTTGTAGCGTTTTTTCAAAGCCTGCAAAAGCGTTTCGTCTTTCAGCACGTCCATAACTTTCACCTGATCGCCGCCGGTGAAAAATACGCCCGTCGCATTTTTTAATTGATTCAAAAACGCGCTTTTGGTTTCGTTTGTCAAAGGAGCAATCGGTGCAAGCTCAATTTCTTTCGGGTGAAACGGTTCAAAAGTTTCTTTGAACGATTTAAAACTCTCTTCCGGCTCGGCAGTCGCCCAGGGAATAATCAGAATATGCGCGTTTTCTTTGCCCGCCCATTCGACAAATTTTGACATCGCGGCAGTTGGTCGTTCGCCGCCGCCAACAATAACCAGATGTTCTTGGGCAAACGATTGCGAAACAAATAGAATCAGAATCAAACTTGTCAAGCCGAATGCGTTGATGTTGATTTTGCGGAATTTGAAAAATCGGTTCATATTTTATTTGTCCGAAAACTAAATTGGGAATTTAAAAAATCAATCTTTGTAAATTTGAATATTCATTTTGCCGTCCGTGCCGACGCGCCCGCGATACATTCCGTCGGTGTTGAAAAACTCGACGAAATTTCCGTTTTTATCAATTCCGATCACGCCGCCCGTGCCGCCGAGTTTGCCGACTTTTCCAATTGCAATCTGCGCGGCTTCTTCGATTGATTTGCCGCCGTATTCCATCAAAGCCGAAATATCACGCGCTACGCCGAGGCGAATAAAATATTCGCCGTCGCCGGTGGCGGAAATGGCGCAAGTGTCGTTGTTGGCATAAGTTCCGGCACCGATAATCGGCGAATCACCGATGCGTCCGAATCTTTTATAGGAAAGTCCGCCCGTCGAAGTTCCGGCGGCGAGATTTCCCATTTTATCAAGTGCCGCCGCGCCGACCGTGCCGTGTTTGTCGTTGATCGTTACATAATTTTCGCTGACGGCTTTTGCCTTTTTAGCGGGCTGTTTTTGTTTCTGTTTTTCGTCGGCGGCTTTGTCTTCCAGATATTCCTGCCAACGCTGCTCGGTGCGAAAATAAGACTGCGGCACGAAATTTACACCGTTTTGTTTGGCAAATGTTTCCGCGCCTTCGCCGACCATCATCACATGCGGCGATTTTTCCATTACAAGTCGCGCCAAAGAAATCGGATTTTTGATATGCTGCACATCACCAACCGCGCCCGCCATCAAATTGTTGCCGTCCATAATCGAAGCGTCGAGTTCATTCGTTCCGGCGGCGGTAAAAACCGCGCCTTTGCCGGCGTTAAAAAGCGGCGAATCTTCCAAAATATGAATCGCCGTTTCAACCGCATCCAACGACGCGCCGTTTTTGACGATGACGTTATAACCTGCTTTTAATGCTTCGGTTAATTTTGCGCGATATTCTTTTTCCAACACCGGTGTCATCTTACTTTTTTCAAGCGTTCCCGCGCCGCCGTGAATAATAAAACCGAATTTTTCGGCTGTCTGATTTGTCGGAACATTTGCCAAAAGATTCAAATTTAAGGTTGAGCTGATTGCCAACGCGCCAAAGCCTTTGGCGATGTCGCCGATAAATTCCCGACGGCTTTTGCCATTTTCCAAGTTATTATTTTTCATATTTTGCTTCTCAAACGCGATTGATAAATATTGGGAAAAATTATTTTGCCATCATAGATTTGGCGAATTCTTTAACCACTCGAAAACCGATATATTTGGCTCCGGGTTGTCTGTTTATGATTTTCGCGTCAGCCGGTAGATTGGCACTTCCGCCGAAAACTTCAGGTTTATTTGTTTGGGAATAAACCCATTCCGCGACGTTGCCGCCGAGGTCAAAAACGAGTTCGTCCGCGCCAACGCCTTTGAAACTTCCGACTTCCTTTAAAAGCGGCGCGGCATCGCCAAGTTTGCCAATAACTGTTTTTAGACGCGCCGTGTCATCCGGGTTGACGGAATATCCAGCCCAAAAATCGAGCGTGTTTTCATTTGCACTTTGATTTTCGTAAATTATTTCGGCTTCTTTTTCATCAGGCAGACGATAATTTGAATTTGTCAGGCGGCTTAACCATTCGCAGTATTTTCGCGCTTGTTCAAACGAAATATTGTTCGCCGGATAATTTTCCGTTCCGGGAGCAAATTTATAATTTGCGTCAAACTGCGCGAACTGCGCTCTCGTAATTTCAAAACGTCCGATGTTTATATTTTTATAATTTACGGTTTCAGGAACGAGTTTTTCTTTTATAATTTGCCCATAAAGATTTCCATTGCGCTTGACGTTTTTAAGTTTCAAAGCGATTGCCAGAGGCGA
>JBDTSO010000020.1:0-16200 GCA_039931085.1 Acidobacteriota bacterium
CTCCCATCATAATTTTGGGATTTCCTTCGTCGTCAAGATATGTATTTCCGCGTGCCTTAATCCAATGAATGTTGTTATCTGAATAAATAACCCGATATTCTACATTGTATTCTCTGCCGTGAGTTTGTGATTCCGACAGTGCGGATTCAACTTTTGAAAGGTCTTCGGGATGCACGATTTTTTTGAAGGATTCCAGAGTAATAACATCGTTGGCGGAAAATTCAAAAAGTTCGTTACATTTTGGTGTCGAATATTTTACGTCCTTTGATAAATCCCAATACCACAATCCGACTTCCGCATTCTCCGCCGCATAAAGCAAATATTCACTGCGATCCTTGTAAAATTCGATCTCCTTTTCACGGGCGGTAACTTCCTGAGCGCAGAAAAAAATTTTTTCTACTTTTTCATTTTTAATAATCGGGTGCAGATATAATTCAATATTTATTATTTCATCGGCACTAACTCTGAAGTTGACCAACGCTTTTTCTTTATTCCCTTCCGCCGCTTCAGAAATTAATTTGTCAACCTGTTTGGAAATATGCTCCGACGATTGCCAATAAACCGTTTCAGAAAATTTTTGACCAATTAAGAGATCAGGTTCAGTGGCGGTTCGCTCAAAAACTTTGCCTTCGAGACTTTTAACGTAACCATTAGTTGAAAGTGTTCCAAAAAAAGCAAACACATTTTTGAAAATATCCAAAGTGTAATTGTCAGGTGCGAATTCCATTTTTACTCCATCTGCATTAGACATTTTGATTTTAATATTAAATTTTTGCTGTATGCGAAATTATAATTATACAGATTACATTTGGCAATCGAGCGCGTCTTTAACCGTTATATACTTTTCAAATGAAATTTGTTATTAAAAGATTTTTAATTGCTCAATTAAAATTTTAATTGAGTGCTGTTTTTAGAATTTAAATTATGAAAAACCTCGTTTCCGAACAAAATCGAAAACGAGGTTTTAGCGGCAAAAAAGTTAAATGCTTAACCAGTGTTGCTGCTGGTCAAAAAGTTAGTTTGTCAATTTTATACAACTTTTCTACCTGAAACCAGTCTAATTACTAAAACGACAAGCGCAATGACCAAAAGTATATGAATAAGACCTCCGCCAAAGCCACCGATGAAACCCAATAACCACAGAACTACCAAAATAATAATAATTGTTTCTAACATAATCTTTTCTCCTTATTCTCCTTCGATTTTTGAAACTATATGCTTCTAAGCATTGTAACATTTATCCAAACTCAATTTTTGTGCCAAACGCAGAAGTCCAAATAATTGAACAGTTTAAAATCATTGCAAAATTCGTGATTTAACTGATTAATTTTTAAGTATCAAAACAATACAAAAACTGAAACCGAACAAATAGCGGTTGTGAATAATTGCGAATAATAAGAAAAACTAAGTTGTTCAACAAATCTGTATTAGTTTGCTGCGCATTGGTGAATAATTGATTATTGAGAAACAAAACAAATCTAAGTAAACTGTTGCGATCAAATCGTTTGTTGATTTGGCACGAACTTTGCGATGACTTACCTTTGCAAAAAGTTAAGGCTAAAATCAAGAATAAACCGGAACTGAGCATTGCAATTGCCGGCATTTTCGGCTTGTGGATCGGGCTGCTGATTGGAAGAAAAAATAGACAAACAAATTCACTGTCTATTACAAAAACTGGGGAACGTGAACAATAAGAGGTAAGTTAAAGGGGGCTTGCCTCTTTCTTTATGTCAAATATCTGGATAATTTATCTTCTTCTTATACTTCGTAATTTTTTGCTACAATAAAATATGAATTTTCTGTTTGTCGCTGAATAATAAAAATTATTCAGCGACAAGATATTTTTGTATTAAAAAAAGTTTTTATAAGTTTATAGTTTAGATACAAAACAGTAGAGGTTTATTTATGGCGAACAAGGCATTGGTAATTGATGATGATGCTGCAACTTTAGATTTGATGAAGTTCAATCTGAAGTCGGAAGGATTTGAGGTAACAATTGCCGAACGCGGTGAAAAAGGAATAAAACTGGTTGAAGAAAATGATTTCGATATTATTTTAACCGATTTAAATCTGCCCGATTTCGACGGTATAGAAATGGTTCGCCGATGCAAGGAATTATCGCCGGATACTGAAATCATTATGATTACAGGTTTTAGTTCGACGGAAAAAGCAATCGAAGCAACTAAAGCCGGCGCGTTTTATTTTCTTGAAAAGCCGGTTGAGTTCGAAGAATTGCTGGTTTTGGTTGAAAAAGCCGTTGAACGAAAAAAACAAACCGTCGAAATTAAAGAACTGCGCGACAAACTTTCAAGCCGCACTTCGTATGAAGGCGTAATCGGCGGAAGTCGTTCAATGCAGGATATTTACGAAATAATCGAAAGTGTTGCCGAATCCGATGCTAACATTTTTATTCTCGGCGAATCCGGCACGGGAAAGGAAGTTATCGCTAATGCTATTCATTACAAAAGCCATCGTTCAAAAAAACCGTTTGTTAAATTAAATTGTTCGGCATTACCTAAAGATTTGATAGAATCCGAACTTTTCGGTCATAAAAAAGGTGCATTCACCGGCGCGACTTCCGACAAGGAAGGGTTTCTCGGACGCGCTAACGGCGGAAGTCTTTTGTTGGATGAAATCGGCGAAATGCCGATGAGTTTGCAGCCAAAATTGCTGCGCGTTTTGCAGGAGAGAATTTATTATCCGGTTGGCAGCGATAAACCGCGCGAAGTTGATTTTCGCCTCATTTCTTCAACCAATCGCAATCCTTTTGATGCTATTAAAGATAACAGTTTAAGAGAGGATTTATATTACCGCATCAACACCATCGAGATAAAAATTCCGCCTTTGCGCGAAAGAATGGACGACGTTCCGATGCTCGCCGAACATTTTCTGGAAATTTACGCCAATAAATATAAAAAGGAAAATGTTCGTTTTTCAGAAAGCAGCTATAATCAGATGCTCAACTACAATTGGCGCGGAAATGTGCGCGAACTTCAGCACGTTATTGAAAGAGCCATTTTGCTTTCAAAAGACGGTGTAATTACGGGATTGAACATACCTGAAAATCTTGAAGGGACAGTTTCATACAAAGATTTTGCGAAAAGAGAAATCACGCTAAATAACAATGAAGCGGAAAACGGAATTGTAAAAAACGGTAACGGATTGCTATATCAAAATGATTTGGAAGGCGAAAAGTTATTTGAAGAAGTCGGGAAATATATCGTTAATAAATTGTCAGAACCCGAAGAGGGCGAAGATCAGAAAGATGTTTTCAATTCTATCGAAAACGGTGTCGTTTTAGCTGCTCTGAAACGCACCAACGGCAACAAACAAGCGGCAGCGAACCTTTTGGGTTTATATCGACCAAGACTTTACGGAATGATAAAACGACATAACCTGGATGAAAAAATAGCTGATTTATAAGGTAAGAACATAAGTGGCTTTGTTTTTGATTCTTTCGATGAAGTAGCGAAAAAACGAACGCGAATTCTTTGCAAATCGCGCCCGTTAAAATTCATAATAGTTATTAAAAACTCTATTTTGTTGAAGGAGCAGAAGGAGCTTTTATATTAATATCTATATTTTTGTCCGGCGATGCTTTATTGCCCTGCAAAACGGTGAAGTATAATGCTCCCGCAATAATCGCTACAATTATCAAAGTCGTAATTGCCCAAATTAAGTTATTACCAGTGTTGTTTTCTTCCGACATATAAAAAACTTCTCCTCAATAAATGAATTTTTAAAACTTCTCAAAACAAAACTAGAGCAAAAATGATGCCAACCACAGTAAATTTATAAAAACTCTGTCTTTTGAGATATTTATTTATTTTGTGTATAGAAAAAAGTTATATTTTGCAACGATTTGAGACGTTATATAATATATTTATGTAAATTATTCATACGAATTGACCCGAAGCAAAATTATTTTATTTTTAGGTGGCACAAATTGCTCGTGAGTGAGGACACAAAAGAATTTATCTAATTATGTGTCCTCATACACGAGCGATCTTCTACTTTTGACTTCAAACTTCCTCACATCACGCACTGGCTTCGATTAATTGTTTAATTGTTGAGATAAATAAAGTAGCGGATAACCGGACGGCACAATTATTGCACTTAACTTACATGGAGTTGGATAAGATCGGGATTGGTTTTGTCGAATATGTCGGTAAAACACTTGATTTTAGTGATAAGTTTAGAGTAATTGTGTCCGGTATCAAAGAAATATTGAAAAGTGACAGCTCTGCTAAATTACCCTTTATAATTTTAGCAGTTTCTATTTTGGTAACTATCGGAGCTACCTATAATTTTTATCAAACCGCTGAAAACAAAGATACTACAAGATTTAACAATGAAGTTGGACAGATTCAATCCACCATTGAAAATAAAATAAATTTATATATTGCTCTGCTTAAAGGCGGACGCGGATTTATCGAATCTACAGATAAATTAGACCACAAAACTTTTGCCGATTATGTGAATAGTTTGGGTTTAGACACAAATTATGTTGGTGTCGAGGGAATTGGTTACAGCAAAGTTTTTTTGCCGAACGAACGCCGGAATTTGATAGAGAGAATGAAATCCGAAGGCTTTCTTGATTTCAAATTATCTCCTGAAACCGAACGGAATTCTTACCAAGCTGTTCTTTACTTAGAACCATCAACTGAGCGTAACAGAAGAGTTATCGGTTTTGATATGTCAACCGAAAAAAACAGAAGCGAAGCTCTGTTTCGCGCCCGTGATTCGGGACAAGCGGCAGCCAGTGCTAAAGTAACTTTACTTCAGGAGAATGAACAGAGTAAACAAGCCGGCTTTTTGATCTTTTTGCCCATTTATAAGCGCGGAAGTTCGCCTTCATCAATAGGAGAAAGAAGAGAAAATTTGCTTGGTTATATTTACAGCCCGTTTCGTGCGGAAGATTTTTTAGATGAAATTCAAAAAAGCAATCTAAACCGTGATATTGCAGTAAAAATTTATGACGGAGAAAACAGTTCCGAAAATCTTCTGGCTCAAAATACTCAACAAAACTTCCAAAATTTTACTGATCAAATAAATAAAGAATATACGAGCGAAGAAAATCTAAATGTCGCCGGCAGAAATTGGATGATTGAATATAGCTCTCTTCCTGAATTCAACGGTCAATCGAATGTCGGCTGGACACCCGTAATTTTTTTGGGCGGAATGATATTCAGTTTTTTGGTCTTTGGAATAACTTACTGGGAAGCATCGGCGCGGAATAAAATGCAGGCTACCGCTGCTGAGTTATATGAATTGGAATCACAAAAGCAAACCTTGCTTGAAAAAGAGCAGAAAGCGCGGCAAGCGGCGGAGCGAGCAAACAGGGCGAAGGATGAGTTTATCGCCGTTGTTTCTCACGAATTGAGAACGCCACTCAATGCAATTGCGGGCTGGGCGAAAATCTTGAAAACCGACAGTTTATCTAACAACACTAAAAGTCTGGCTCTCGAAAAAGTTGATAAAAATCTTCGTTTGCAGGCGCAGTTGGTTGAAGAATTGTTAGATTATTCACAAATTATTTCGGAAGGTATTTCCGAAGGTAAAAAAATTGCTTTTTCCGAAATTTTTGAATTTTCCTGCCAACAGCTTGAGGAAAAAGTACAGGAAAAAAATATCGAGTTTATCAAAGAGAATAAACTCAACGGACACAAAATTTTAGGCGATGAAGACAAAATAAAAATTCTCATCCGCAATTTACTTTCCAACGCCGTTAAATTTACGGACAACGGCGGAAAAGTAGAGGCTTCTGTTTCGGAAAATAATGGAGATATTCAACTAACCGTCAAAGATGACGGAAAAGGTATCAACCCGGATTTTCTGCCTTACATCTTTGATTCATTTCGACAACACGATAACACAAGCACCCGCATCCACGGCGGATTAGGTTTGGGTTTGGCTATCTCCAATCACATAGTTAAACTTCACAACGGAACTATCAAAGCTCACAGCGATGGAACAGGTAAAGGTGCTACCTTCATAGTTAAACTTCCACACTTCAAAGATTAAATTTTACGTATTGTTTTATTGCATAATAAATTTATTTTTCCTATTTAAGAATAATAAAGGATTTACGTAAATGCCTTATAGGTAGAGGTTTACACAGTAGTTCAGGGTTGTTGGCACAATTCTTGCAATTATTAACAGAGATTAAAGTGCTGGAAATCTTCAACTCTCCTTTTGTCCATGCACACAACCAAAAAATTTGAGAGGAAAACTTTATATGAAAAGGAAAATAATAAATTTATTTACATTTGCGTTATTGACAATCGGATTGACGGCGACGTTGAGCGTGCAGGCGCAAACTCGTCCATATCGCGTATCCGACAGAAATGTTCAATATTTGCTTAATAGAATTGAAACGAGAACCGATACTTACAAAAACGATTTGAATCGCGCACTCGACAACAGCCGCCGATTGAATGGCACGGATACCGAAGATACGGTGTTGAATTATGTCAAGGATTTTGAGAATTCAACCGATGCTTTGAAGCAGAAATTTGGTGATAAAAATTCTGTTATCGCCGATGTCGAAGACGTTTTAAATCGCGGCGCGTATATCAATCAGTTTATGAAAAACAACCGTTTGGATGCTGTCGCGCAGAGAAGTTGGGCGAACATCCGCACGGATTTGACTACTTTGGCTAGATATTATTCGATCAATGGAGATTGGACGAACCCGTCAACAGTCAACACGGCAACGGTTAATCCTTATCGCGTGAATGATAATACGGTCAAAATACTTTTATCACGCATTGAAACCAAAACCGATAATTATAAGCGTGTGTTGAATAATGCGCTTGACCGCAGCCGTCTGAACGGCTCGGACAGCGAAGATATGATAAATAATTACGTTACCGAGTTTGAAAATTCAACCGATAGTTTGAAGCGAAAATTTGATGATCGCCAATCGGCAAACGCAGACGTAACCGAAGTTCTCAATCGCGCTTATTACATTGATAACTTTATGCGTCAAAATCGTTTAGCACCAAATGCCGAGCGTCAATGGCAGAGTTTGAGGGCTGATTTGCAAACATTAGCAAATTATTACAATGTCAGTTTTAACTTCAATGTTGCTCCGGTAATCAATAACAACAATACGACAACCGGCGGACTTCCTTATCGAGTGAACGAAAATAATGTCCGCACACTTTTGAGCAGAATCGAACAGCGCACGGATGCTTATAAACGTAATATGAACACCGCGCTGGACAGAAGCGTTCTGAACAACACCAGAAGTGAAGAAACGCTTTACAGTTATATTACGGATTTTGAAAAATCAACGGATTCGTTGAAACAAAACTTCGATGCGCGTCGCTCGACGACGGCAGATGTTGAAGAGGTTCTCAACAGAGCATATTTCATAAACGGGTTTATGCGGGATTATCGTTTTACGCCGAGTGCTGAAGGTGATTGGAATTTGCTTCGTGCGGATTTGAACACTTTATCGAATTATTACAGCGTCAACTTCGATTTTGATAAACGTCAGTATGTGCCGATGAGCAAATTTGACGCAATGCTGACCGGAACTTATCGGCTAAATACTGCTCAGAGTGATAATGTCGGCGAAGTTGTCGGCAGAGCTATAAGCAGTTATTACGGAACGGGACAGCAAGACAGAATTCAAAAAAATCTTGAAAGACGTTTGACCTCTCCCGATGTGCTGGCGATTGAAAAGAGAGATAAACAAGTAACAGTCGGTTCGAGCAGTTCGCCGCAAATTACTTTTACCGCCGACAATGTGGCTCGGACTGAAACGACAAATAACGGACGCTCTATCAAAGTTACGGCGAATACATATTACGACGGCGTAGCTCTGAATTATGAAGGCGACCGGATAAATGATTTTTACGTCAATTTTGTCCCGATGAACAATGGTCAGTTAAAAGTCGTTCGCCGCGTTTATCTGGAAAATAGAAATGAAACGGTAACTGTTGCCAGTGTCTATGACAAAACCAACGATACGGCACAATTCTATAATTTGAATAACGGCAACACGACCGGTGGCGTTCAAAACGATAATTTTGTCGTTCCGAACAACACGCAGTTGATAACGAGGTTGACAACTGCGATTTCGACTAAAGCGTCGCAGAACGGCGATAAGTTTTTAATGGAAGTTACATCGCCTTCACAATATAACGGAGCGATTATCGAAGGTCGGGTAACAAAAGCCGAACGATCCGGTCAAGTTTCGGGCAGAGCTAATGTTTCACTGGAATTTGATACGATTCGTTTGAGAAACGGTCAAACATACAAGTTTGCCGGAATCGTTGACAATGTGAAATTAGCGAGCGGCGAAAATGTTACGGTCAACAATGAAGGTTCTGTTCGTGATAATAATCAAACCACAAAGACCGTCCAGCGTGCCGGAATCGGCGCGGCATTGGGCGCGTTAATCGGTGCTATCGCCGGCGGCGGATCAGGTGCGGCAATCGGTGCGGCAGTCGGAGCCGGAGCCGGAGCCGGAACCGTTCTCATCCAAGGACGCGATGATGTCGAGTTGGATCAAGGGAGCGAGTTTACAATTACGGCAACTGCTCCATCGAATGTCAATCGTTATTAAAGCAGTTAGCAACGCGCGAAAGGATGAACAAGCACTGTTCATCCTTTTTTTATCGTTAAAAAATCTGCTTTATTTTAATACATAATGTTTTATCAGATTATCAAACAGCCTTAATTATCAAGCCTGAATTTTAGTGGCATAGAATTTGAGTTATAAATTGGCACTTGATTTACAAATCGAAAAATATTGAATAACCAATTCAGTCAATAAAATACACATATGACACAAACAGCCGGTAAAAAATCAAAATCTGAGATTTTAGAGAAAATTTCAACTCACAATAAACCTAATGACGCAATTGTTCAATCATTACAAAAACAGGTTTCCAACGCCTTTATACTTTATTTGAATTACAAACATTATCATTGGCAAACTTTCGGACCTCTTTTTCGTGATCTGCATCTTTTGTTTGATGAATTTGCCGAAGAAGTTTATGAAACAATTGACGTAATGGCGGAACGGGTGAGAATGATCGGACAAAATCCGGTTTCACGCATCGAAGAATTTCAAAAAACGGCAACCATCAAATCAGCCGCCGACAGCAACGATATGCGTGAAATGATTAAGGAAGCCGACAAAAACGCTATACAAGTCATCAAAGAAATGCGCGAAGCCATAAAAACTGCGGATGATAACGACGATCCCGGAACGGCGGACGTTATTACAAAATTTGTGCAAATTCACGAAAAACACGAATGGTGGCTGCGCGACATTTTGGAAAAACGCGGTGGTTTAGTTACTTAATTACAGATATTTTTAGAAGTTGAAAAAGAAATTAATTTTGGATGAGCAAGGGATGAAAGCGAACGAGGGAAGTTTTATAAAATAGGAAAAGGTAAAAATTTATGCAGGATGAAACAAAAATAAACCCGGAACAATTCCCGGACGTGGAAAAACAGGATTGGGACGCTGAAGAAGTTTCCAAAGAATCGGCAAACAAACCTTCCGATGATATTGTCAGAGAGATGTTGCGCGGCGACGAAACAAAAGGAAACCCTGATAATCGTGATGTTGCCGGCGGTGTCGAATCGGCGGACACGCCGCACGGACGCGAAGAAACCAAAAACAATTAGTCCGAAAAAGCTAATTTTGAGAAAGAAAAAGGAATTGCTGAAACTTCAGCAATTCCTTTTCTCTCAAGCGAAATTTATTGACAGGCTGAATGACCGCAATCGCATCTAATTTCTACGATGTCCTGATCTTCCGCATCCTCGCAATGTTCGCTGCAATAATCTTTATCATCCGCCACCATACAACTGCACGCATCGTGAGCGCATTTGTTGTTGTCTTCCATATTTTCTAACCTCCGTAAAAATTAATTGTGTTGTTTCCAACTCATTTATTATAAATGAGTTTTACAAATTATCAAAAGATTTGGCGAAAGATAATTATTCAACGATTATTGAACGGCAAAGTTATAAATGATGATCCCGGTTACTTTAACTCTCTGTTTTGACAAAGTAGTCGGCGTAAATTTTGAAGATTTGGCGGCAATTTCCGCAGAATTGCGTAAAAGCGGATTTCCGCTGACAGCGTTTGCCGCAATCACATTTCCGTCTTCGTCAATTGTAACCTGCACTTTAACTTCTCCGCCGACACGCATTGCCCGCGCCGTCGCCGAATAAACGGGCTTGACCAAGTTTATTGCTTTGCTGTTGACCACGCCGCCTGAAACACTCGGCTCAACTTTTTTGACAATAGGTTTCGGGGTTTGTTTGATGACTGGCGGTGTTTCTATTTCAACTTTTTTTGTCGTTTCATTCGGTTTAATTGTGTTCGAAAGACTTTTCATATTTCCGCCGCTGATATTTTCGCCGACGGTGGAAACTGCCTGTGTCGGGGTTGAATCAACCGCGCTGAGAACAAACGGAGCATCGGGACGCGCCTGATATTTATTCTGATTAACTGAAACCGAAGTCGGCGGTTCTATCGGTGATTCGTTCGGTCTCTGCATATTAACAACACGCGAAATAATTTTGTCGCTGACCTTTTCAGACGGCTGCTTAACCTGCTTTTGCGGCTCCGGCGTTTCAGGTTCAAACGCGACGGGCGCAATCAAACTTGCAGCATCCAAATCTCCGCTTCCTAAAATCAGCGTTTGACTAAAAAGACTGTAAATTAACCCGAACGTCAATATGAAAGCCATTGTCATAAACGTCGTCATCAGAAATCCACTTAATCTTTTATTTTCTCGTCCGTTGTTTTTCGATTCTACTAATTTATCTAACATTTGTTTCCTCCTGAGTTCACGGTGCCGATTCGAGAGTTAAGGATTTGCGAAATTTGTTTACATAAAGATATAAACCGTCGCTGTAACAGTTTCCTGTTACAAACTTAGACACCGAAATCTATTGTTTGTTCCCGCAATTTTGAAGGATTTGCAGATAAATTATAAAAGTAAAGAAAATGCCGACAATAAAAAACTTTATTTCATTTAATTTTTGTTCGCTTCGATTTTGCCGCGCACCTGAAAACCATCGGCGAAATTTGTCGGAAGCGGTTCAAAAGATAAACTTAGTTTGTTATTTGCCAATGTTCCCGAAACTTTAACAGGCGGTTTCGGGTTTTCCGAAAAACTTCCGGCATCAAGACGCTGCAAGTCAATTTTTCCGTCTATGATTTTTCCTGAAGCGGCGGTGTTTAACTTTCGTGCTTTTTCCGCGTCTTTGCCGGAGAGATTGAAAATGAGCGTTACGTCATCGCCGGAACGCAAGATTTTAATTGTGCCTTCCGCCTCAAATTTCTTGACGATTCCGGCAAATCCGCCCGAATATTCAAATTCGCCGGAACTGACTTTGTAAGTTTGGTCGGCATTTTGCCAGTTTTCCGTGAGGTTTAACGATAAACTATCTTCCGCTTCAATCGGAATCATCACAACTTTATAAGGTGTTGTTAAAGCCTGCGTCGTCATCGCATCTTTTGGCGGTGCGATTAAATTAACCGTTATTTTATCGGCGGAAGTTTGTATTCCGACGGAATAACCGCCGGTGTTTTTCGTTCCCGCGAATGCCGCGACGATTGCCGATTTGTTAAAATCAAATTGCGACGCGGGCGGAAGATTTTCCGCAAAATTTTGCATCTGCGCGTATGTTTCCGCCGAACGAGCTGCAAAAACAAACGGCGTTTCAATTTTTGAATTCGCGCCTTCGGCAATCGTTTTTGAGTTCGCTTCATTCGGCTGCGAAACTTCTTCATCAGGCATTTTTTCGGGCGTAGTTTTATTCATATTTGTTTTCTTTTTGACCTCCTTATTTTTCGATTGACAATTCGATTGCGCGGCGACGCAAAAAAATAACGCCAAACTAATCATCGTCAGAATTAAAAAGCTGTGATTTTTCATAAAATTTTTCTCACTTTAAAAGTAATTACAGAACGCCTTATTTTTAGGAATACTGCAACAATAGTGTAAAATAAATTGTCAGCGAACAAAAATGTCGGTTTAGCGTATTTATTAACGAACAGAGGTTAAAGATTTATGACGGATTATAAAGAGCGATTTGAAAAATGGCAGCGCGAAGCGAAAGAACGCTTTGACGATATTGACAAACAAATAGGGTTAAAAGATAAATTGGCAGAAGGCGCGAAAGTCGCACGGGAAACGGCGGAAACCTTAAAGGAAGGTGCGAAGAAAATCAGAACGGAAGCCGAAAAATCCGAAGTCGGCAAAAAAGCCGTTAAAATGGCGGACGAAACCGTCAAAACCGCTGAAGACGCGGCGAAAAAGGCGTGGAATGCCAGTGAACCTTTGCGCGGCGCGGCGGAAGACGCGGGCGGCAAAGCCGAAGATGTGTTTTTTGCCGCAGGAAAAAGCGCAGGCGATATTTTAAAAACTACCGGACAAAAGGCGGGCGAATTTTTCTACGAAGCGCAAAAAACCGTCGGCACAACCGCCGACCGCGTTTCAAAAGCGTTCAACTTCGGCGCAAGTTGGACGCGGACGATAGATTCGGCGATTAAAACCGTGCGGCAAACATCCGAATGGATCGCCGACAAACCTTTGCAAGCTGCGACAACCGGCGTTTCAGTAGTAGTCGGCGCAGGTTTGGGCGTGGCTTTTACGGGCATTAGTTCGCACTGGTTTTTCAACTCAACTTTGCCGACTTTTGTTGTCAAAAAAGCCGCCGAACAGTTTCAGACTCATCTGAAAAATCAGGACGAAATGGTTAAAAACGGCGAACTGACGCAGACGGAAGCCGAAAAAATCCAATTTGAACGCGACATCGCCAAATATGTCGGCGCACCGCTTCTCGGAGCTTTTTCATTTGCCTCCGGCGCGGTGATGATGACAAATATTTTCAATCCGAAAACGATTACGGGTGCGCCGATTGACTGGATTTTGGGAGGAAATCCGCTTTTGGAAGGCGTTTGGTTTTTCGGTAACGGCATTGTGTGCTTCAAAACCGGCTACGATTTCTTTATGTTCGCGCTCGAGGGTCACGAAGATGTGCAGAAAATTGTCAAAGAAATCAAAGGTTTACTACCGACTTAAATAGTGATAAAGTTTCTTTAATTCAAGTATTTACTGATTATTTGAAAAGCTGTGAAATACGAAGTTTCGTATTTCACAGCTTTTTTGTTTAATTCAAAAATGCGGGGAGAATAAGTTTATGATAAACGATTTTAAAGCATTCATTGCACGCGGAAACATTCTTGATTTGGCGATTGCCGTAATTATGGGCGCGGCTTTCGGCAAAATTGTTACAACTTTTACTGACGGAATTATTATGCCGATTATCGGGATTTTGACCGGCGGCATTGATTTTAGTCAAAAAGTTATAAATTTAGGCGATATGCAGGTGGATACGGGACCACAAATCGAAGCGGCAATCGCGGCAAAACAGCCGTTGATAATGTATGGACAATTTATCAACGATATTATTGCGTTTTTGATTGTGGCGATTGTGATGTTTTTTCTGGCGCGTTACGCCGTCAAACTTTTTAATCATTTAGCCGCCGCGCCGACTCCGCCGACCGGAGAAGAAGTTCTTCTGGCGGAAATCCGCGACATTCTCAAAACGAGATAAAAAAATGGTTTTTGGTTTTTATTTCTTTCGTGCCATCTGATTTGCCGGTAAAAAGGTAACGTGTGTTTGAATCAATAATTTTGCAAAACCAAAAACTAAAAACCGATTTAGATAAAACCTTTTTCAATCAATAGTTCGGCGTTAAGAATCGCCGAACCAGCCGCGCCGCGCACGGTATTGTGGCTCAGAGCGACGAATCGGTAATCGAAAATATTATCGGGGAAAAGTCTGCCGACGGTGATTGTCATTCCATTACCGTTATTGCGGTCAAGCCGCGGCTGCGGGCGCGAAGGTTCGTCGCAGATTTTGATAAAAGGTTTCGGCGATGAATAAAGATTGAGCGACGGAAAAGTTGACATTGCTTCCATTACACCTTCAAAAGTGGAAGTTTGCTTTAATTTAACGCGCACCGAAGCCGTGTGACCGTCCAAAACATTGACGCGAAAACATTGTGCGCTGACGGTAAAATCAGCTTTTTCAATTGTTTCACCGTTAAATTCTCCCAAAATCTTTTGTGCCTCGGTTTCGACTTTCGGTTCTTCGCCCGCAATATAAGGCAAAACATTATCAATAATATCAAATGCCGGAACGCCCGGATAACCTGCGCCGGAGATTGCCTGCATAGTGGTTACAAAAACCGATTCAACGCTGAATCTTCTGTTTAATGCGGCAAGCGGCGGCGCAAAGCACATAATCGCGCAGTTCGGATTTGTTACGATAAAACCTTTCCCGAAACCGCGCCGCTGTTTCTGAACTTCAATTAATCCGAGATGCTCGTGATTGATTTCGGGAATCAGCAGCGGCACATCTTCTTCCATTCGATAAGAAGATGAATTGCTAATCACGGGAAAACCCGCCCGCGCAAAAGCTTCTTCCGTTTCTCGCGCGACGTTCGACGGCAGACTCGAAAAAACCAAGTCACAATCGAGCGGCGGCGCAATCGGCTGGACGACGATTTCTTTAACGTATTCGGGCATCGCTCCGGCAAGTTTCCACGCACACGCTTCCACGTAAGGTTTGCCAATTGAACGATCCGACGCGGCAAGTGCGGTTATTTCAAATTGCGGGTGATGTTCCAAAAGCTGCACAAACCTCTGCCCGACTGTTCCGGTTGCGCCCAAAATTCCGACACGATATTTTTTACTCATAATTATTCAAATCTTAAAAAGGTTATCCAAAAATTAAAAATTTTAGTCTAAATTAGCAATAGTAAAAAGAAAAGCGCGGTTTTTATAAATAAAGTAATTTAAGATTATTTAAAATAGAAAATCCGGTGGATGTTTGACACTTTTGTATTTTTTTCCGCAAATCAAAAATTTTTTTCCGCAAATTCGATGCGATAAAAAATATCCTTTAGTTTCAAACGGCTGTTGATTGATTCGATTTCAAACTCACGTTCCAAACCGTCGTAAAAATGAAATTTCCAACTGTTATCAGTCTGGCGAATGTAATGTTCGACAAGCGGTTTGTCCTGCGAAACGAGAATATAATCGGTCAGCGTCGGATTCCACAGTTGAAAACGATGAAATTTTTCGCCGCGATCAAACTGCTCGGTTGAATAAGATAAAACTTCGATAATCACCTGCGGATTTATGATAACATCGGTAAATTCGTCGTGATATTCCGGTTCGCCGCAAATGACAACCAAATCGGGATACGAAATCATTCCTTTAACAAGCGGACGTTTGACGGGGAACATTCCGCTGCGGACTTTTGTGTCTTTCACTCTCAGACGACAATTTGTATCAATCAACTGCCCGCCGAGAGCAACAGTTAAATTAACGCAAATATCGCCATGTTCGCCGCTTTCGCCCGCCATCGCATAGATTTCGCCGTCGAGAAATTCGTAGCGTTCATCGGATTCGCGGTCGATTTCCAAATAATCTTCAACCGTAAAAACAGGTTTTGTTTTTGCTAATCCCATAACTTTTTTATCATATCAAACTTTTTCCAAAAGCGAATCATAAAGTTTTTTGAGTTTTTTAAGATGCGCTTCGATGCTGAAATTTTCTTTCGCAAATTTGTTTGCGCGATTTGCCAAGTCTTCACGAAGTTGTTTGTTTTTGAGCAATTGCAAAATCTTTTCGCTCAAAACTTCCGCATTTTTGACTGGGAAAACTTCCGCGTATTTGCCGTTTTCCGACGCTTCCAAAAGCGGTTCGATGTCGGACACAATCAGCGGAACTTTTGCCAGCATTGCTTCGGTCATCGCAATCGGCAAACCTTCCTGCAAAGACGAAAAAACAAACAAATCAAGCGCGGCTAAAACGTCTGGAATGTCATTTCTAACGCCAAGAAAATGAACTTTTTCGGCAATTCCGTTTTCCCGGCAAAATTCCACACAGTTTTGAGACTTTTCTTCCGCACCCGTTTCGACTTTTCCGGCAAAAATGCAATGTGCGTTTTTGATTTCCGCAAAAACTTCCGGCAGAGCGCGGCACAAAGTTATCTGATCTTTGCGCGGATCGCGGTAAAAATTGCCGATCATTCCTAAAAGCAAAACATTTTCGTCCAAACTCAATTCTTTTCTGAGCGATTTCCCTGTCGGCTTTAACCTTTTCTCATCCGTTCCGTTATAAATGATGTGACAATTTTGTC
>JBDTSO010000021.1:0-15983 GCA_039931085.1 Acidobacteriota bacterium
CAGCCATCGCCGCGCCGACTCCGACCGCCGCAAAACCGAGTTCGGTAATCGGCGTGTCAACGACGCGCTTATCGCCGAATTCCTTCCAAAGCCCGCGCGTCACTTTATACGCGCCGTCATATTCGGCGACTTCTTCGCCCATTATAAAGACGTTTTCATCTCTTAAAATCTCTTCGCGTAACGCCGCATTCAGCGCGTCGCGGATTGTCATTTCTGCCATATTTTTTAAATTAAATTTTACAAATTTCCTTCTTCCGGTTCTTCAATTACCCAAGGAATATTTGTTTCAAACATTATTGCTGACCAAACACTATCTTTTTTCTCACCAAAAGCAATTAAAAAATTGTCGGATATTTTGGTGAATTGAATTCCGCTAGCTCCATTTCTGTCAAACTTATTACCTGAAAATATTTTCCCTGCAAAAACAAATTCTCCAATATATTTGTGCAAGCCGTTTTCAAGTTTGACGTATTCAGTGACATCATCTTCCTTGCTTATTTCTATACCCAAATCATTTAACAGCTTTTTGATTTCTTCTGTAAAAATCAGACTTCTCTGCACAAGATAATTTTTGCAGTATCGGCATGGACAATGATCCGCTGAACCAAATAACTTCATTTCATATGATTTCTTTGTCAAATCACAATCAATTTCAAATTCCCAATCTCTAAATTTAATTTTCTGCAAAGACATCTGTGAACAATTCGCTTTCATCGGGCAAAGGACTTTCTTCCGCAAAATCAATCGCTTTTTGAGTTGCTTCTTTCGCCTGATTTTCGATTTCTTCAAAATCTTTGTCGGTGAAAATTTTTGCTTCTTTTAATGAATCTTTGAACAAAACAATCGGGTCGCGTTCCTGATATTTTTTGATTTCTTCGGATGTACGATATTTGCCGGGATCGCTCATTGAATGTCCCATATAACGATAAGCGCGGATTTCAAGAAGCGTCGGCAGCGAATCTTTTCGCGCTCTTTCAATCGCCCGCAAAGTTGCTTCACGCACCGCCATAACGTCCATTCCATCAACAAATTCGCCGTGCATTCCGTAACCTTCGGCTTTTTGGGCAACGCTCGAAATTGACATCGCCCGCGACTGCGACGTTCCCATTCCGTATTTGTTGTTTTCGCAAATGTAAATAATCGGCAAATCCCAAAGCTCCGCCATATTTAAAGATTCGTGAAAAATGCCTTGATTAACCGCCGCTTCGCCGAAAAAGCAGAGCGTTACATTGTCTGTTCCTTTATATTTCTGCGCGAAAGCCATTCCCGTCCCGATACCGATTTGACCGCCGACAATGCCGTGTCCGCCAAAGTAATTATGTTCTTTTGAAAACATGTGCATCGAGCCGCCTTTGCCACCCACAACACCGCCTTCTTTACCGTAAAGTTCAGCCATTACAGCTTCCGGCGACATTCCGGCGACCATCGCCTGCACGTGGTCGCGGTAAGACGAAATCACATAATCGCCTTCTTTTAAAGCCATCATTGAACCGACAGCAATTGCTTCCTGACCGATATAAAGATGACAAAAACCGCCGATTTTTCCGATGCGATAAACTTCCGCGCATTTCTGCTCGAAAGTTCTGCCGAGAACCATCTGATAAAGCATTTCACGCAGAAGTTTCTTATCCAGCTTCTTGAATGCAGCATTCTGCGATTTTTTTCTTTTGCTATATTCGGCTTTGGCTTCCGTCAAATCAACCAAATCGATTATTTGATTTTCCGGTTTATCCGATTTTTTTGAAGCTGTTTTATTCCCGTTTTCGCCCGGCTTCTTGGTGCTTCCGTTATTTGAATTTCTAACGATTTTTGTTTCTTCTTTTTTTTGGCGAGTTGATGTCTTTGGCAAAATTCCTTGTCCTCCGCGCAGGTTATTGTCTAAAATATTTATAAAATTTCCGTATAAAATCTATCTAAAAATTATAAGCGACATAGATGCAATTGTGCAAAACGATAAATAAATTAGGAATAAAACATCTGTGATTTAGCATTTTAAGTTCAAGTAATGATAAAATTTCGCATTAAAGCCAGTGAAAATATGTTTCAAAAATTTCGTCCGCTAATTTTTCTAATTCTTTTAACCGCAATTTTAATTTTGCCGATAGTTTCTTTCGCGCAAAATCCGGTTTCGTGGTCGCTCGAATCCGATGCGAAAGGCAGAACTTTAAAAGCGGATGAGAAAATAAAAGCCAAACTCAAAGCGGAAATTGAAGGAAACTGGCATCTTTACGCCGTCGAACAACCGTCAGGCGGACCTTTTGCGACAAAAATCACAATACCCGAAAACCTACCGTTTGAATTGGACGGAAAGCCAACATCTTCCGAACCGATTACAAAATTTGATCCAAATTTTCAGATTGATACTAAGTTTTTCGCCGAAAAAGCCGAATTTAATCTACCGATAAAAGCGGCAAGCGAAACCGACGGTGACGATTTGGCGGTCAACGTCAAATATCAAGTGTGTGACGACACGGTTTGTCTGCCGCCGAAAACCGTCAAAGTTTCTTTTACAGGGTTTGAAGATGCTCGAAAAAGTAGTCAATTTTCGGTGAGCGGCAATGAACAAAACGAAAACGATCAACAATCGGCGAATTCTTATCAAACTTTAAAAGACGAACAACCGTCAAACGACAATCCACAAAAACCAACCGATTTGCCGCTTTCGTCGTTTATTTGGCTGGCAATAACATTGGGCGCGTTATCACTTTTAACGCCGTGCGTTTTTCCGATGATTCCGATTACGGTTTCTTATTTTACCAATCATTCATCGGGAAATCGCACGAAAGCCGTTAAACTTGCCGCAGTCTATTCGATAGGAATTATCGGCACATTCACAATTTTGGGCATGCTTCTGGCGATTTTCGTCGGCGCGGCTGGAATAAATTTATTTGCCGCAAATCCGTGGGTAAATCTTTTGATTACGGGTATTTTTCTGTTTTTTGCGTTCAATCTTTTCGGGGCTTATGAAATTACGATTCCAACCGGCATTTTGACGAAATTGGATAATTTAACGCGCAGCAAAGAAGGCGAGGGAAGCGGAATTGTCGGCGCATTGCTAATGGGTTTAACTTTTACTTTGACGAGTTTTACCTGCACGTCGCCGTTTGTCGGCACGATTTTAGTTTCCGCTTCAAATGGAGCGTGGCAATTGCCGATGATCGGGATGCTCGCATTTTCCAGTATTTTCGCGCTGCCGTTTTTTGTACTCGCGCTTGCGCCGCAGCTAATTTCAAATCTGCCCCGTGCCGGCGGTTGGATGAATTCGATTAAAGTTGCAATGGGATTTTTAGAAATCGCGGCGGCGATGAAATTTATCTCGAACGTAGATTTAATCTGGAAATGGGGAATTTTTACGCGCTCTTTTGTGCTGGCAATTTGGATTGCCATCGGCATCATTCTGGCGATTTATTTGTTGGGCAAATTCCAATTGCCGCACGATTCAAAACCGGAAAGAATAGGAGCGATGCGCGTTGTTTCGGCGATTCTAAGTCTTGCCATCAGTTTTTATCTTCTGACTGGACTTTTCGGCGCACGCCTCGGCGAACTCGAATCGTTTTTGCCGCCCGAAACTGAAACTTCACGAAACTTTTTTAATAAGCCGGATGCCGAAAAACTCAACTGGCGAGAATTAGAAAATAACTATGACGGCGCGTTAGCCAAAGCGAAGTCTGAAAACAAATTAGTTTTTGTAGATTTTACAGGCTATACCTGTACGAACTGCCGTTGGATGGAAGCAAATGTTTTTCCAAAAAAGGAAGTTGAAAATGAGTTGTCAAAATTTGTTTTAACCAGACTTTACACTGACGACGGCAGCGAAAATAACGAAATTCAGCAACGCTTTCAAGAAAAAACTTTTCAAACCGTTGCCTTGCCTTTTTATGCTGTTATGGATGCCGACGGTAAAACCGTGGCGACCTTTCCCGGATTAACCAGAAATACATCGGAATTTGTCAAATTTTTACAACAAGCACAGCAAAAAAGTAAAAAGTAAAAGTTAAAAAGTAAATTATACTTTTGCCTTTTTACTTTTTACTTTTTACTTTTTTACTGTTAATTTTGCTGTATGAAAACTGTCAAAATCGAGAATCTAATTGAAAGTTTGTGCGAAATTCCCGATGCAGATTTTACTTGCGACAAAATTTATAATTTTCTTGCGAAAAATCCGGTTGATGTTGACACGATTTCGCCTTTTTTTCACTGGAGCGAAAAGTTTTACACGCGCAATCTGATATTCAAAGACGAGCGTTTTGAATTGATGGCGTTGTGTTGGAGCGAAGGTCAGGTTTCCAAAATTCACAATCACGACGATCAAATGTGCTGGATGACTGTTCCGGTCGGCAAACTTCGCGGACAAAATTTTCGCGCTACCGAAATTGACGAAACAAAAGGCTTTTGCAAACTCGAAGAAACCGACAACTTTGATCTTTCCGATTGCCTCGCCTCCAAAGTCGAACTAGAACAACCGATTCATCAAATTTTGAATTTGCCGGAATTTAATGAACGCGCCGTCAGTCTGCACATTTATTCCAAACCGTTTGATAAATGTCTGTGTTACTGCCGCAAAACCGACAAAATTTCCGAAGTTTCGCTGAATTATACAAGCGTCGAAGGCAGACTTTGTGAAGGAATTTCGCTTTGAAACCGAATAGATGTTTCTTCAGGAAAATATCCAGACAGCCGCTGAAGCCGGTTGGTTTCAGTGGGCTGAACAAACGATTTTCGCCGCTGTGCAATGGCTCAAACTCGGAGTCGAAGCCGTCGGCGCGTTGGTCATCGGAATCGGCGCGATTCTGGCGATTTATTTGTTAATCATTCATTTTAAAGACCAGCAGCCGACCAATTTTAACCGCGTTCGCTTAACTTTGGGCAAATATCTGACGCTGGCTCTGGAATTTCAACTCGGCGCGGATATTTTGTCAACCGCGATTGCGCCGACACCGCAGGAAATCGGCAAACTCGCCGCCATCGCCGCGATTCGCACGGTTCTCAATTATTTTTTGACCAAAGAATTAAAGGAAGAACAAAAGCGCGAAGAAGAAATTTCAACCGTTTCAAGCGACGAAAATCTACAATCCGAAAACTGAAATGAAGTTGAGCGAAAAACACTGGTTTATAATAATCGGCTCTATTTGCGCGGTTTATGTTCTTCTTCGCTTTTGGCATTTGACTGATTCGTGTCTGTGGTTCGACGAAATTTTCAGCGTTCACGCCGCCGAACATTCTTTTCAAAATCTTTTTTGGTTTGTCGCGCAAGACTTAATTCACCCGCCGCTTTTCTATGTTTTGCTAAAATTTTGGATCTTAATTGACGGCGAAAATCTTTTTTGGCTGAGAAGTTTTCCCGTTTTATTTTCGATAATTTCGCTGATTCCGTTCTTTTGTCTGTGCCGCCAATTAAAACTTACATTTCCGACAATCGCGCTGGCTTTGACATTTTTAACAGTCAGCGGTTCGCTCATCAAATACGCGCAGGAAGTCCGAATGTATAGTCTTTTGCTGTGTTTGTCGCTCTTTTCGATGTGGCTTTTTGCACGGTTTTTGAATATCGGCAAAGGTATCTGGTTTTTAACTTTCGTCAATGTTCTGCTCGTTTATACGCAATATTTCGGCTGGTTGGTCGTATTGTCGGAAATTTTGCTGATTTTATATTTACAGCGTATAAAAATCGGACAAATTTTGATAATGTTCGGCATCACGTTGTTGAGTTTTACACCGTGGATTTTTGCTGTTTGGAAAGCATCGCAAATAAATGCGGATTTTGGACAAAATCTCGGCTGGGCAAGCAAGCCGGATTTTTTGACGCTTTTTCAGTTTTTATTTAATTTGTTCGAGCCGTTTTATTATCAATCGAGCAGCGTTGACGCTTCTTCGGTTTATCTTATATCCATTCCGCTTTTGTTGATTATAATTACGGCTTTTGTGTTTTATCTTGCAGATTGGAAAACCGAAAACGACAAGGAAAAAAGTGCTTTTTATTTTCTCTCGGCTTTTATATTAATTCCGATTTTGTTAGCTTTTTCGGCAAGCTGGATTTTGCCTTTTTCAATTTGGGGAACACGGCATCTGATAATAATTTTCGCGCCTTTGGCGATTTTGTCGGCGAAAATTTTAAATAAATTAAAAAAACATCAATTAAAATCAGCTTTATTAGCCGGGATTTTTTTACTTTTCGGCATTGCCTTTTTACTTCAAACAAGACGTGAAACGCCGCAATTTATTTGGTGCGCGTGGGAAAATCTGGCGCAGGAATTGCCGCAAACTGAAAAAAATGCGCCGACAAAAATTTTCGTTTTTGAAGATTTAGTCGCCTATCATCTGTGGTTCGCGCTTCACAATTCGGACAAGAATTATCAAATTGTTAAAGTAAATAATGTTGAAGGTTTGCGCGAGGACAAAGCATATTTTCTGCCGCGCGGTTTTGATGAAGTGCAGACATTAGAAGGAAACGATGTTGGAACTGAAAAATTTTGGATCGCTTTTCGTGAAAAGGAATTTAACGAATCAAAGCCGCCGCTGCAAACTTTACTCAAAAAAGGTTGTATGTTTGGAGAGCCGAAAGCGTTTGAAGCGCAGGGTTTGACAGCTTTTCTTCTACTTGTGAAAAATGATAATCAGAATGGAAATTGTCTATTTTGAACAGTCGGACTTTCAACTTTCGGATTTCGTGAATTTTGATCAAATTTCTTCATTATCCAACAAAATTTGACTGTAAATTTCCATATCAACATTTCCGCCGCTGACGACAAGGCAGACTTTTTTATTTTCAAATTTTTCTTTTTTCTCTAAAATCGCCCCTAAACTCAACGCGCCGGTCGGTTCGGATTTTAGATTTGCCAGTGTAAAATAAAGCCGCACGGCTTCTTTAATCTTTTCGTCGGAAACTTCAATAATTTCGGAAACGCCCGATTTTATTATTTCCCAATTTTGATTGCCGAGCGAGATTGTCCGCGCTCCGTCTGCAATCGTCATCGGTTCGACTTCGTTTCTGATAATTTCGCCTGCTCGCAAAGATTTTGCCGCGTCATTTCCCAAAAGCGGTTCCGCGCCGATCAATTCCGCCCGATGTCCGTTGCGGCACAAACCTTTTGAAATGCCCGAAATTAAACCGCCGCCGCCGATTGGAGAAATGACGACATCGAAATCTTTTGCGGAAATTTCATCGCCGATTGTCGAATTGCCTTCGATTACTAACAAATCATCATAAGCCGAAGCAAAATATGCGCCCGGCATTTCTTCGGCAAGCTGGGCGACGCGCTCGTTGCGCCCAATTTTGTTGGTGTCAACAAGATCAACCGTCGCGCCGTAATTTTTAACGGCTTCGATTTTTACTTTCGCTGATGTTACCGGCATTACAACTGTGCATTTTTTATTGGTTAATTGACAGGCGTAAGCCAAAGCCTGACCAAAATTTCCTGACGAAGCGGTCAAAATTTCATCATTCGGCACATTCAATGCCAGATTGTAAGCGGCGCGGAATTTAAAACTTCCAGTGTGCTGAAAAGTTTCCGAAGCGATTGTTAAATCAATGCCGAGAAAGGTTTTTAATTTTTCCGATTCGATAAAAGTTGTCGGGCGAATTGCTTCCAGCAGAGTTTTCATAAAAAAAGATTATCGCAAAGTGGCAAAGTCGCAAAGCCTCAAATAAATTTTTATAAATCTTTGCGCCCTTGCGACTTTGCCACTTTGCGTTAAAATAAATCTATGGAAAATGCACAATTCGGAATGATTGGTTTAGGGACGATGGGCAGAAATTTTTTGCTCAATGTCGCGGAACATGGTTTCACCTGCGTCGGCTATGATTTGGATGCGGAAAAGGTTGATTTACTCAATAAAGAAGGCGCGGATTATACGGTTGAAGGCGTTGGTGATTTGGTCGGATTTGTCAAAAGTCTGGAAAAACCGCGCAAAATTATGATGCTCGTTCCAGCGGGAAAAATTGTTGATGGGGTGATTGAAAGTTTAGTGCCGTTTTTAGAAAAAAATGACATCGTGATTGACGGCGGAAATTCGCATTTTACCGATACCGAAAGACGCGAAAAGTATGTGGGCGAACAAGGCATTGAATTTCTCGGAGTCGGCGTATCCGGCGGCGAAGAAGGCGCACGACACGGCGCGAGCATTATGCCCGGCGGCGAAAAATCTGCTTATGAAAAAGTCGCGCCGATTTTGATTGCCGCTTCCGCAAAAGTTGACGGTGAACCGTGCGTAACTTATATCGGTAAAGGTTCGAGCGGGCATTTTGTCAAAATGGTTCACAACGGAATCGAATATGGTTTGATGGAAATTTTGGCGGAGACTTACGATTTTATGAGGCGCGTTTTGAAAATGGATTATAACGAAATGAGTTCGACTTTTGACGAATGGAACAACGCAGAATTAAATTCGTTTCTTGTCGAAATCACCGCTGAAGTTTTAAATAAATGTGACGACGAAACGGGCAATCCGCTGGTCGAAATGATTTTGGACAAAGCCGCGCAAAAAGGAACGGGCAAATGGACATCGCAAGCCGCGCTTGATTTCGGTGTGCCGATTCCGACGATTGATGCGGCGGTTTCGATGCGGCAGATTTCCGCGCAAAAGGAAGTGCGGCAAATAATCGCCGATAAATATGGAAATCACGAACCGGAAATCACAAATCCGCCGTCGGGCGACAGAAAAGTTGTCGTCAGCGAGCCGGAAATAGACCCTCATAAAGCCGCCCGCGAAGCCCGCGCCGCTGAAACCGTCATCAGTGAACATCACAAGTCAAATCTGGATTTACAAACCGAAACAAACACCAACAAAAAAGCCGAAGTTGAAACCGACGAAAAACACGATGAAGTTGTTAGGAAAAAAGTTTTCGAGAATAAAGAAGAATTCCTGGAACTTCTCAAACAGACGCTTTTTAGTTCGTTCATCGTAACTTACGCACAGGGAATGTCGCTTTTGCAAACCGCGTCAGTCGAAAAAGATTACGATTTGAATCTCGCTGAAATCGCCAAAATCTGGCGCGGCGGATGTATTATTCGTTCGGAATTATTGGAAGAAATGCGCCGCGCCTACAAGAAAAATCCCGATTTGCCGAATATGATTCTCGACGACGCATTCGCCGAAATTTTGAGTAAAAACCGCGATTTTTGGTGCAAAATTAACAACGAATTTATGATTAGCCAAGTTCCGTCGCTTTGTTTATCCTCAGCATTGTCATATTTCGACGCTTTCCGTTCGAGTCGGCTGCCTGCGAATTTGATTCAAGGTCAGCGCGACTTTTTTGGGGCGCATACTTATCAGCGAATTGATAAAGAGGGAACTTTTCACACGCCGAATTGGGACGAATAAAAGACAAAAGGCAAAGTTTGTCGGGATTTGCGGCGGACTTTGCCTTTTATAGAATTAAAATATCCTGCGGATAATTTATGTTTGCGAATAAATAATAATAGTCGCTCAGATCGGCGGACTCAATTATATTTATTTTGACAATTTCGAGAAAATCACGCGCCGAAGCCGAATTATTTTTCAATAAAATTTCTTCAAGTTTCGGCAGACAATCTTCTGCCCGATAAACGGCACAAAGCGGTTGTAATCTTCCGTCCGGTTGGCGCGGAACGATTGCCGAAAAATCTGTCGAATCAACGGCAATACTGCATAATTTCTCAATCGCTTCTCCATTAACACGCGGCAAATCAACTGCTAAAATTATTGCAAATTCGGTTTCACAGTCTTTCAAAGCCGCGTGAATTCCGCCGGGCGCGCCTCGATTTTCGTAAATATCGAAGATATGTGGAATTTCGGCGGGAAGTTTTTCGATGAAGTGTTTTTGAGATTTGTTGAGAACGATTTTTACCTGTTCACAATTCGCTTTGAGAATTTCGACGGCGTTTTCGATAAAAGTTCTTTCGACAATTTTTAAAAATGCCTTATCGCGTCCCATCCGCGAAGATTTTCCTCCCGCCAAAATGTAGCCCGTAAAATCTTTTTTCATAAACAGAAAATTGTCCGCGAAAAACTCAAAAAATATTTGGTTTTCAATTTTCGCGTAATTTGCGTATTTCGCCGGTGAAATTTATCTTAAAAATTCTCCCGTAAAAACTCTTTCGCCGTTGTGCAGATGCGGCTTCAACGAAATTATTACAGATTTAGAAGTCGGGCAATTGCTCTTTTTCGCCGTGCTTTTCAGCGGAATCAATACATTTGTTTCGGGAAAATACGTCGCCGCACATTGTCGCGGAATCGGATACGGCACGACAATAAAACTGTCCGCATTTCGTTCGCGGTCGTCGAAATAACTTGTAATATCAACGACTTCACCTTTTTGAAAGCCGCGTTCTTCAATATCATTTTCGTTCATCAAAATCACGCGGCGCGAACCGGAAATGCCGCGATAGCGGTCGTGCAACTCATAAACCGCCGTGTTGAATTGGTCGTGTGCGCGAATTGTCGTCATTATTAATTGCTCATCTGAAAGTTTAATTTTTTCGAGATTGCTTGCTTTAAATACTGCCTTTCCGCTGTCAGTCGGAAAAACTCCGTCACGCGGCGGGTTCGGCAAATAAAAACCGCCCGGACGTTTGACGTTTTCGTTGTAATTTTCACAACCTTTAACGCAGCGGGCAATCGAATCGCGCGCCACATCGTAATCTTCAATCATCGCTTGCCAATCAACCGTTGAGTTGTTCTTCAAAACCGATTGCGCGAGTTTGCCTACAATCCACGGCTCGCTTCTCAAATGTTCGCTTGCCGGTTCCAAAATTCCGTGTGTCATCTGAACATTGAGCATCGTGCTTTCGGTTGATTGATATTGCTCGATGCCGTTTTGAATATCTTTTTCCGTGCGTCCCAAACACGGCAAAATCAGCGATCTTTTGCCTGTAACGAGCGCGGTTCTGTTTAATTTTGTAATTACCTGCGCCGTCAAATTACATTTTCTCAGAGCAACGGCGGTGAAATCCGTGTCAGGCGTTGCCATTTGAAAATTTCCGCCCATAGCAAAAAAAACTTTGGCGCGTCCCTCGTGCATCGCTTCAATTGACTTAACGACATCAAAGCCATCCGTTTTAGGAACATTGAAATTGAATTCTTGTTCCAACTTTTCGGCAAATTCAGGTTTTATTTTGTCCCAAATTCCCATCGTTCTGTCGCCCTGCACATTTGAATGACCGCGCACCGGGCAAAGCCCCGCGCCTTGTCTGCCGATGTTTCCGCGCAAAAAATGCAAATTGGCGATGTCCTGAATTGTCGCTACCGCTTCTTTATGCTGCGTTACGCCCATCGCCCAACAAGTTATCACACGATTTGCCCTTGCATACATTTCCGCCGTTTCCGCGATTTCCTCTTTGACGAGTCCGCTTTGTTCCAAAATGTCTTCCCACAAAATCGTGTCCAGATTTGCCATAAGTTCGTCGAAACCGGAAGTTTTGTCATCAATAAATTGGTGGTCAAAAACCGAATTCGGCGCGGCACGTTCTTTTTCCAAAAGCAATTTCATCACGCCTTTTAGAAATGCCATATCGCCGCCGATTCTGATTGGTAAATATAAGTCGGCTAAGTGTGTGGTTTTCAAACCGAGCATTGCAAGCGGATAATTCAGAGGATTTTTATAATGCTGCGGATTCGGATTGACAAAATTCATCAAACCGGCTTCGGGCAACGGATTGACGGCGATTATCTTTGCGCCTTTTTTCTTGGCTTCTTCCAATGAAGACATCATTCGCGGCGCACAAGTTCCGGGATTTTGTCCGATGATAATTATCAAATCCGTGTCTTCCAAATCTTCAAGACGAATGCTCGCTTTTCCGAGTCCGATTGACTCGGCGAGCGCGACGGAGGTTGATTCGTGGCACATATTCGAGCAATCCGGCAGATTGTTCGTGCCGAATTGACGCGCAAAAAGCTGAAACATAAACGCTGTTTCGTTTGAAGTTCTGCCCGAAGTGTAAAAAATCGCTTCATCGGGCGAATTCAACGAATTTAGTTCTTCGGCTAAAACTTCAAACGCTTCTTCCCAAGAAATCGGCTCGTAATTCGCTGCATTTTCGCGCAAAATCATCGGATGCGTAATTCTTCCTTGCGCGTTCAGCCATTGATCCGATTGTTTTGATAATTCTTCAACTGTATGCTTTGCGAAAAATTCAGGTGTAACTCGTTTTGTCGTCGCTTCGTCGGCGATTGCCTTTGCGCCACTTTCGCAGAATTCGGCTAATGTGCGGTCTTCGTCAGGATCAGCCCAAGCACAGGAATTGCAGTCAATTCCGCCTTTTTGGTTGAGGTTTTTTAAAAGTTCCGTGCCGTGAATTACGCCGGATTTTTTGAAGGTATCCTTCATCGAATCCAGAACCGCTTTTATTCCGGCGGCTGTATCGTGAATTTTACTAACTCTTAAATCGCCCAAATCTTCCGGGCGTTCAACTTTTATATTTCCGTGTTCGTTTTTCATATTTTTTATTGACCCGCAAAATACACGAAAGAGGCGAAAAAGAAATCGCTTTTAAATTTTCCCTCTTTTCGTTTCTTTCGCTGGCAAATTCTTCTAACATTTCATTTTCAGATGCGGAAAAGCATCTTTATTATATTCATCAAACGGTCTGTCAACACAGACGAAATCCTTTTCAATAATAATCTTCAATTCGCCCAAATCACCGATATTTTGCGTTTGATAAAGTCCGATTTGATCGGTATCAGCCCAACTTTCAGCCGTCTTTTCCGGCAGAAAAACTTCAATTTGATTATCAGTCATCTGCACGAAAATCTTTTTGGTTTCGCCCGAAACACGCAATGAATATGTTAAGGAATCGGTCGAACTCGTGCCGAAAGTTATTCTTTCAGACACATTTCCGATTTCGCGTAATTGGGTAACTTCCGTTTGCAAAAGCCGCAGACGAATTGAATTTTCTCTTAAACGCAATTTCATAAGTTCTAAATTTCAAGTTTTAAAACCGATTTTCTTTAACCTGAAACTCTCTCCTCGCCTGTATAAATATTAAATCTATTATCGCGTACAAAACCGAGCAGAGTAACATTAAATTCACGCGCCGCTTCGACTGCTAAACTCGACGGCGCACCGACGGAACAAATCACCGGAATTTGTGCCATTACAGCTTTTTGCACCAGTTCAAACGAAGCGCGTCCGCTCAAAAATAAAATTTTGTCCGAGATCGGTAAATTATCATTTAAAAATTCCGCGCCGATCAATTTATCAACCGCATTATGCCGTCCGACATCTTCGCGCAAACTTTCTAAATTCCCCGAAAAATCAAATAATGCGGCGGCGTGAAGACCGCCCGTTTCGCCGAAAACGTCTTGTTTTTCCAATAATTTGCGCGGCAAATCGTGAATCGTCAGGGCGGAAATTTGCGAGCATTCTTTTTGTTCAATCGCCTTCGCGCCGGAAATAAATAAGGCATCGAGCGAGCTTTTGCCGCACACGCCGCAACTCGATGTCGTGTAAAAATTGCGCTCTAATTTCACGAAATTTATCTTTGTATTTTCGGACAAATCAATACGTACGGTATTTTGATTATTAGGGAATTTGCCGCAATGTTTTATTGATGTAATTTGGTTGTTAGCGTCTAAAATTCCTTCAGTAAAAAGAAATCCGGCGGCGAGTTCGAAATCATTTCCCGGCGTTCGCATCGTAATAGAAATCGCTCTGTGAACTAACTTACCGTTTTCGATGAATCCGAGCCGTATTTCAAGCGGTTCTTCAATGGCGAGCGTGTCAACCTCATCTGTAAAACCATCAGCGGAAACTCGCTGAATTTGCATTTGAAATTTTACAGTTTTTATTTCGCTTGCCGCTTTTGCCATAAATTTAATTATAGCAAAATGAAAAAATTAACAATGCAAAAAAACTATTCGCTTTCAACAATTTTCCAAGCCGATTCTGTTTTCAGCAGTTTGCTCATCATCGAAGCGTGAACGGCGTGTCCGCTTTTTTCGGCTTTTATTTTTCCAAATATCGGCATTCCTAAAAGCGCGAAATCGCCGATAATATCGAGGATTTTATGGCGCACGAATTCGTCGGAAAAGCGCAGCGGATTTTCATTGAGCATTCCGTCGGGCGTTAAAACAATCGCGTTGTCCAATGAACCGCCCAAAGCCAAATTTGCTTTTCGCAGCATTTCAATTTCCGTCGTAAAACCGAAAGTTCTGGCTGATGCGATTTCGCGTCCGAAAGAACCGTTATTTAATGTGAAATTAAATGACTGACGATTGATAAACGGGTGCGGAAAATCAATTAAACATTCGATTTCGTAGCAGTTAGCAGGTTCAACGCTCATTTTTCTATCGGCTTGTTTGTATTCGATTTTTTGATTAATTTGCAAAAATCTGCGTTTCGCATTTTGTTCGTCAATTCCGGCTTTTTCAATTAGTTCGATAAAATTTTCTGAAGAACCGTCCATAATCGGAATCTCGATATTATCGAGTTCGATAAAGCAATTATCAACGCCCGAACCGCGTAAAGCCGCCAGCAAATGTTCGCAAGTTGACAGCAAAACGCCTTTTCGCAAAAGTGTCGTCGCGTAACTGCAATGCGAAATATATTCGACGGAAGCGGGAATTTCAAAATTTTCCAAATCCGTGCGAACAAAAATATAACCCGTGTTTGGCGGCGCAGGCTTTAACGATAAATTGACTTCAACGCCGGTGTGCAGTCCGATACCGTTTGTTTCGATTGTTTTTGAAATAGTGGTTTGGTTCATAACAAATTTTTGATTTATAGGAACAAAGACTGTGCCAAATTCTATTAAATTATTAAGTTGTTGATAAATAGTGACTTATGCTTTGGACTTTTAAATTTAGATT
This sequence comes from Acidobacteriota bacterium, assembly GCA_039931085.1. Classification (GTDB taxonomy): domain Bacteria; phylum Acidobacteriota; class Blastocatellia; order Pyrinomonadales; family Pyrinomonadaceae. The sequence continues at coordinate 14,782 of JBDTSO010000021.1, forward strand.
TTGGAATTGTTGTTTTTCAGCAACAACCTTGTGGCACGTTTTTACTATTGACGATTTACCCTTTACAATTTAGAAAGTTATGGCAATCAAATTAGCAGGACTGAAAACTTCAAAATCAAACGAAATTAAAATAGAAAATCAATCCAGCATTGATCTACCGAAAGGCGCGGAAGAAAATATTCAAAAAATAATCGCATTTTTGCCCGTCGAACATCTTCGAGGGCTTCAAAAAATTCGTCTGGTAGATTTTATCAAACATCCGCAGATGAAAAACGCACCCGCCGTCAAAGGCGATCTTCCCGGACTTTATCATCCGAAAATCAACAATCAAAACGCATTTCTGGAAGTTTCGACAGGTGCGCTTTTGCAGCCGACAGAAAGTTTTGCAAAGCGTTGGATGGCAAAAACTTCATTTAAAAGCAATCTCGCCGGATTGATATTTTCGCTCGTCGGACAGCATTATTATTTGACGCTTCGGCATTCTGTTAAACGTCAAAATATCGAACCGCAAGTTCGCCAATACGCGCAGAAAAACTTAAAAGAATGGGGCGAAAAACAATCCGAAGGCAGCAAACGCGCCAAATTTTTCAAACCTTTTCGTCCGTATATGGAACGCTGGGCGAAATGGCTCAACAAAAAAGCGGCGGACGCGCAAAAGAAAAGCTGAACACTTTTATTGAATGATGGATATTTCTCCAATAATTCAGCATACGGTACAAAATTTATGAACTTTTGGCTGGTCAAACAAGAACCCGAAAAATATTCCTTCGATAATTTAATCGCCGACGGCAAAACCGTTTGGGACGGAGTACGAAATTATCAAGCGCGAAATAATCTGAGAGATATGAAAACGGGCGATAAAGTTTTATTTTATCACTCGGTTTCTGAAAAAGCGGTTGTCGGTTTGGCGGAAGTTTCAAGGGAAAATTTTCCCGACCCGAACGATGAAAAATGGATTGCCGTCGAATTCGTGCCGCTTGAAAAATTTGCAAAACCTGTTACTTTAGACGAAATCAAATCGCACAAGGATTTGCAAAACATCGCTTTAATAAAACAATCGCGTCTTTCCGTGATGCCTTTGACGAAAAAGGAATTTGAAACAATTAAAAAACTAATGGTGAATGGTAAATGATGAATGGTTAATTAAAGAGTTTTTCTTAACATTCATCATTAATCATTTACCATTCATCATCAAACTTTAT
>JBDTSO010000022.1:0-15972 GCA_039931085.1 Acidobacteriota bacterium
ATTCGGAAGCCAATGTTTTTATTCTCAGACCTTCGACCGCCGAAATAATCAACTTGAAAGGTGAAAAAATTCCGGCGCAGCTTATTTCGATTACGACCGGAAACCCGCAAATTGACGAGCTTAATCTGCGTTTGTGGCTCAGTCTTGGCGAAAATCGCGTTCCGCTGCGTTTTACGCTCGGCAGTTATCAAGCCGATCTTGTTGCCGAAAAGCAAATTCCGCCCAAATAAATCAATTATTAATCGAAATTTTTGAAGAAAAATATAAAAACTTTTTATTGAAATTGAAAATTGATTTCAATTAGCTTACAATCTTTTTAATTTAATAAAATTGACGGTGCAAGGAAAATGAATCTGACAAATCTGCCAATCGGCGCGACTGCAAAAGTCGTCGCGGTTAAGGGAAATAACCCGATAAGTAAGCGTTTGATGGAAATGGGTGTGGTGCCGGGCGTTTCTGTCAGAGTAATAAAATCCGCGCCGTTCGGCGACCCGTTGGAAATCCGCGTGCGCGGTTATCATTTGGCAATGCGGAAAAACGAAGCTGACGCAATAGAAGTTAATGAAGTCTAAATCTCAAAGTTCAAAGTTCCAAGTTCCAAGCTCTGAAACGGCGGTTGTTGATTCAATCAAAGAACAAAAGACAAAGGACAATTTACAATTTACAATTGCGCTGGCGGGAAATCCGAACGCCGGAAAAACGACGCTTTTTAACGCTTTGACCGGAATGCGGCAGAAGGTTGCCAATTATTCGGGCGTAACGGTTGAACGCAAAGAAGGTTTTTGGCGGTTAAACGGCGACAAAAATGCGGCGCGTTTAATTGATTTGCCCGGACTTTACAGCCTTGATGCGACTTCACTGGACGAACAAATCGCCCGCGACGTTTTGCTCGGAAAAGTTGACGATTTGCCAAAGCCTGACGCGCTCGTCGCCGTCGTTGACGCTACTAATCTTGAAAGAAATCTCTATCTCGTTACCCAACTTTTAGAATTCAAAATTCCCGTCGTCATCGCTTTAACGATGGTTGATACTGCCGAAAAGCAAAGCCTCGAAATTGACACAAAAAAGTTATCCGAACTCCTGAAAATTCCGGTCGTCGGTGTCAAAGCTACACAAAAGCAGGGAATTAAAGAATTGGCGGAAAAAGTTTTACAAGCGGCGACAACCGAAGCAACGCCGAATTTCGTTTGGTTGTCCGACGCTGATTTTGCCGATATAACGAGTGAAGAAGATATTCATTTGAGCCTTTCCGATGACAAAATTGCAAACAAAAAAATATTTGCAAGATATAACTTCATCTCCGACGTTTATCAGGAAGCCGTCAAGCCGAAAGATACTTTGGAACGAAGCGTTTCCGAGAAAATTGACAGTGTTTTAACTCACAAATTTTTTGGACTTGTAATTTTAATCGGAATTTTGTTGCTAGTTTTTCAGACGATTTTTTCGTGGGCGAATCTGCCGATGGATTTATTAGACAAAGGTTTCGGCGCATTGGGCGATTTTGTGCGTTTGGAAATGCCCGAAGGAATTTTAACTGATTTGCTGGTTGACGGCATAATTGCCGGAGTCGGCGGCGTGGTCGTTTTTCTGCCGCAGATTTTGCTGCTTTTTCTATTTCTTTCGATTTTGGAAGACACCGGATATATGGCGCGGGCGGCGTTCCTTCTTGATAAGCTAATGAGTCGAGTTGGACTTCACGGCAAAGCGTTTCTGCCGCTTTTATCGAGTTTCGCCTGCGCGATTCCGGGAATTATGGCGGCGCGAACGATTGAAAATCCAAAAGATAGATTGGCAACAATTATGATTGCGCCGTTTATGAGCTGTTCGGCGCGGCTTCCGGTTTACACTTTGATGATCGCGGCGTTTTTCGCCGGACAAACGATTTTCGGCTTTTTGTCGCTCGGCGCGGTTTTAATTTTGGCGATGTACACGCTCGGAATTATCGTCGCCGTCATTGTTGCCTTTATCTTGAAACGAACAATTTTAAAATCGCCGACACCGCCGTTTGTGATGGAACTTCCGCCGTATCGTCTGCCGAATTTTCGCACGGTTTTTCAAAATATGTTCATTCGCGCCGGACTTTTTCTCAAACGCGCCGGAACGGTGATTTTGGCGATTTCGATTATTTTATGGGCGTTGACGTATTTTCCGCGAAGCGCGGAAACTGTCCAAAGTCCGAAGTCCGAAGTCGAAAGCCAAAAGCAAGTTACAACTGACGAAGGACAAATGACAAAGGACGAAGGACAGCAATTACAAAACAGTTTTGCAGGAAAACTCGGACACTCCATCGAGCCGGTCATTCAGCCGCTCGGTTTTGACTGGAAAATCGGCGTAGCATTAATCGCTTCGTTTGCGGCGCGGGAAGTTCTGGTTTCGACTTTGAGTATTATTTATAACGTCGGAAAGGACGAAAATGAAGAATCGCCGAGTTTGATAAAAGCCGTCCGCAATGCGAAAAAGGACGACGGCACAAAGGCTTGGACACCTTTAACCGCGCTGACTTTAATGGTTTTCTTTGTGTTGGCGATGCAGTGTATGTCAACCGTCGCCGTCGTGCGGCGCGAAACGAATTCGTGGTCTTGGGCGTTGTTTATGGTCGGTTATATGACTGGTCTGGCATATTTGGCGGCGTTTTTAACTTATCAAGGCGGAAGGCTTTTGGGCTTCGGTTAAAATATGAATTTTCAAACAACAATCGTCGGAATAATAATTCTCATCGCGCTTTTTTACATTGGCGCGAATGTATGGCGCAAGGTCAAATCATTTTCCGGTAAGTCATCGTGCGGCACGGGTGATTGCGGCTGCGGAACAAAATCAAAAGGCAAAAATCCTTTTATTCAAATTGGCAAATCTTAAATTTAAGCAGTAAAAATTTGCAAAATATAAAGTTAACCAAATAAATCGAAATATTTGGCGGCTACCTTGCAAAAATATACAAAAAAGCGTTAGCCTTTAAAAAATTCAAAAAGAGGGGAATGAATTATGTTCAAAAAATTAAAAATCGAAAAATTAGCCGGAATAACTCTGTCATTGTTTGCTTTTGTCAGCTTAGGTTGTGAACCGCCTGCGACAAATAGCAACACGAATTTGACGGTAAACGCCAATCTAAATTCAAACATCAACACAAATTTATCAAACGCCAATCTTTCAAACGCGAATATGTCGAATGAAACGGGCGCAATGATTGACACCAAAGAGCCTGACAAATATCAGGCGACGGTCAAACTGAAATTTGAAACTTCCGGCGAACAGAAATTGGCGACACCGCCGATTCAAGCGGAAGTTGCCCGCGACGGCGCGAATCGGCGAATGGAGATAACCGCTCCGAACGGTGAAAAAGTAATTTATTTGGAAACAAACGGGAAAAAACTTTTGATTTCGCCGCAGCGCAAACAATTCGGTGAGTTGAATAAGGAAGCGTTGGGTTTTGAAATCCAAAGTTTGATGATGCCGGATCAGATTATCAATCGCGTCGGAAACTTAAAAGGCGTTCAGCGCATCGGCGACGAAAATTACAACGGGCGCGAAGTGGTCAAATATCGCTATAACGCAACGACAAACACGCAGACAAAAGCCGGAAATGTCGAAACCGAATCGTTTATTTTAGTTGATAAAGAAACAGGTTTGCCGCTGCTTTCCGAAACCAATACTCAATCGCAAGGCAATGTTCAAGGGATAAACGGCGTGAGATTGGTAACGGAATTGAGCAACATCAAAACAACTGTTGACGAGAGCCTTTTTGCTGAACCGACTGATTATAAACAAGTCGAACCGGCGCAAATCAGACAACAGGTTAATCAGCTTTTTACCGTCGCAATGGCAGTCATCGGGCAATTGATGAAAAGCGCACAACCGGCGGCAACGCCAATGATGACTCCGAATCCATAAAGATAGAGTACAAAAAACTTACAGGGATGACAGGATAAACGGGATAAAAATTATTTTTAAAAATCCCTGTCTATCCTGTTATCCCTGTAAATTTCTTTTCTGTATTTGTTTGTTTTATTTTGCCAAACGAATTCCGGTAAATTGCCAGCGCAGCGGCGGATGAAAAAAATTGCGGTAAGTTTTGCGGCTGTGATTCGGCGAAGTCGCCACGCTTGCGCCGCGCAGAACCATTTGGTTTATCATAAATTTGCCGTTGTATTCGCCGACCGCGCCTTCCGGTTTTGAAAAATTCGGATACGGCAAATACGCCGAATTTGTCCATTCCCAACGTAAACCCCAATCAAATTTATCACTTGCCGCTTCCCATTCAAATTCCGTCGGCAAACGCATTTTTTTCCATTCGGCAAACGCGCTTGCTTCATAAAAAGAAACGTGGCAAACCGCGCTTTCTGGTTTTACTTTTCGCAAACCGCCGAGCGTAAAATTCATCCATTCGCCATCGCGTTTTTGCCAGTAAAGCGGCGAAACTATTTTGTTTTGTTTAACCCAATCCAAACCTTCGGCGTGCCACAAAAGATGGTTTTCATAGCCGCCATCTTCGATAAATTCAAGAAATTCGCCGTTTGTTACGAGATTTTTGCTGATTTGAAAATCTTCGAGATAAACTTTGTGCCGTCCGAGTTCGTTGTCAAAATGAAAACCTCCACCGGCAAAGCCTATTTCGTGAATTCCGCCTTTGATTTCGGCAAAACCTTTTTCTCCGATTTCGCCTTTTTCAACTAATGCATAATCATTTTTGTAAACCGGAAAAGTGGGGTTGACGCTGAACGTATATTTTAGATCGGTAATCAGCAATTCCTGATGCTGTTGTTCGTGATTGAGTCCTAAAATCATCAGTTCGCGCACTTCTTCGGGCAAATCTTTTCCAAGAAATTCGCGCATTTTTTCGTCCACATATTTGCGGTAAGCGTAAACTTCTTTCACCGTCGGACGCGCCAGATCGCCGCGATGATCGCGCAGAGTTCTCTCGCCGATTGAGTTGTAATAACTGTTATAAAGAAAGCCGAATTTCGGATCAAACTCTTGATAATCGGGAGCGAATTGTTTGAGAATCATTTCCTCAAAAAACCAAGTCGTGTGCGCGATGTTCCACTTCGGCGGCGAAACATCAATGACCGGCTGCGGAATATAATCTTCCGTCTCCAGCGGTTCACAAATTTCTTCCGTGTAATTGCGAACATAAGAATACAGGGTTTCGAGTTCCTGCGACGTAGATTTTTGAGCGTGTTTTGCTTGCATACTTTTATTAAACCAAAATTTTCGCAAAAATAAAAATTCAAATATTTTGCAGAAGCCCGCACAAAGTAAGGATGCATTAACTAAAAACGCCATTACTTCGTGCGGGCTTCTGCATTTTGTCGCAAAATTTGCACGAATTGTATTTTTCTCAAAGATTCTTTGACAATTTCCGCCAGATAATAATTTTGGTTGTTCAAATTTGCCTGTAAAATCGGAATCGCCGATTCTTCACCGATTGCGCCGAGCGCGAAAGCGGCTTCGCGCCTTGTGTTCAATGATTCGCGGTTGTTTTGCAAAGTTTGAATCAGAGTGTTGTTCGCGTTGAGAAAAACCGGGAGATTGCGCGATAAATAAAGAAAATTCGGTGGCGTAAACAAGACAAATTTATCGGGTAGAAAATCTTTCGGCGTAACGACTTCGATTTTGCCGGTTTGAATAATCTGCGCGATTTCGCCGATGGCGCGCGCCGCGCTTCGGCGCAAAAAATCATTTGCCGCGTTTTCCTTTTTCGGTTTTTTTTGCAAAATCCGCGTCAGAAAATCAACCGCCGAAACGTCGCCGATTTCGCCGAGCGCGACGACTGCTACGTTTTTTACTTCGTCGGATTTGTCTTTTTGAAAAACTTGAATTAAATAATTTATCGCCTGCGGATTGCGAACTTTGCCGAGTGCGTAAGCCGTCTCACGTCTGACGAATTCATTTTTATCAGTTAAAAGCGGCAACAAAACTTGAAATGCTTCGTCTTTCGGCAAATAAATTACCGAAAAAGCGGCAGTTGCGCGGACGATTTCCGAAGAATCTTTTAACGCCGGAATCGCAATGCGTGAAGCTGATTCCGTTTCGAGATTTCTAATTTGATAAAGTGCATCGCGTTTTTGTTCGGTGTTGCCGCGTTCGATTATTTCGCTAAAAGTTTCAATACTGTTTTGTGCAAATATATTTCCTGCAAAGCTGCAGAGGGCGCAAAGAAAGACAAAGCACTGAAAAAAATGCTTCAAATTCGTAATTTGTAATTCGTAATTCGTAATTGAATCTCTCACGCCGCGCGTTGGACGTTTTGCCGCCGAACTTTTTCCCATTCAAAAACCTGTCGTGCGCGTTTGTTTTCGTAAGCGTCTGAAAGCGCGACGATAAAGTCGTCGTTTGTTGAATTTTCTGCGTTTTTGGAGATGCGTTTGGAAAGAAGCTGGGATATGTAATTTACAACTGCTAAAGTTTCCGTTTCGTTAAGTTTATCAATTTCGCCGGCGATATTTTGTTTTATTTGTTTGACCATCTTCTTTGCCTCCAACTTTTTCGGGCAGACAGTCAAACAATAAACCAAAATTTCAAGTTTCAACTGTCTGCAAAATTGTTTTTCTCATCATTTATTTTTGTTTTGTAAATCAACCGCAACTTTAAGTAAAAGTTGACTAAAATATTATCACGGGTTTTATTTCAAATCAATTATACTTTGCGACATATACAGAAACCAGCACAAAGTAATGGTGAAAAGCGTTCAACTGCCTTACTTCGTGCGGGTTTCTGCATTATTTTAATTTCCCTTAACATTCAAAAACTTTCGTTTACCGACCTGAATCACGAAACTTTTTTCTTTACCAACTTCGATTTCCGCCGACGTATCGGAAACTTTTTCGCCGTCAATTTTAACGCCGCCTTGTTCGATTAGACGTTTGGCTTCGCCTTTTGATCCGGTAAGATTTGTTTGCAATAACAGGTCAACGATTTTGTAATTTTGTGAATCAACCGAAATTTCTCCAATGTCGTCGGGCATTTGTCCTTTGCTGAATTGGTTGACAAAACTTTGTTCGGCTTCGTCGGCAGCTTCGTCGGAATGAAAATCTTTGATGATGAGTTTGGCTAATTCAACTTTTGAATCGCGCGGATTCATCGCGTCCGATTCGCATTTAAAGCGGAGAGCGTTAATTTCGTCTACACTTAAATCGGTCAAAAGTTCGTAATACTTCCACATCAATTCATCGGAAATTGACATAATTTTGCCGAACATCTCATTCGGTTCTTCGTCAATGCCGATGTAATTGCCCAAAGATTTCGACATTTTATCAACGCCGTCCGTGCCTTCGAGCAGCGGCGTGGTGATGATGATTTGCGGTTCTTGTTCATATTCGCGTTGCAAATTGCGTCCGACGAGCAGATTAAATTTCTGGTCAGTTCCGCCGAGTTCGACATCGGCATTTAAAGCAACAGAATCGTAACCCTGCACGAGCGGATAAAGAAGTTCGTGCAGTGCAATTGGCTTTTCATCCTTCATTCGCTTTTCAAAATCATCGCGTTCGAGAATCTGCGCGACGGTTGTGTGCGAAGCTAGTTTTATAAAATCCGCCGCGCCGAATTTGTCGAACCATTCGGAATTAAAACGAATTTCGGTTTTTTCGGGATCGAGTAGTTTATAAATCTGTTTTTTATAAGTTTCCGCATTTTCGAGAATTTCTTCACGCGACAAAGGCGGACGAGTCGCTGATTTCCCCGACGGATCGCCAATCAAACCCGTAAAATCACCGATCAAAAAAATCGCCATGTGTCCGAGTTCCTGAAACGCTTTTAATTTGCGAATGACAACCGTATGTCCGAGATGAATATCCGGCGCAGTCGGGTCTGCGCCTAATTTGACGCGCAAAGGTTTGCCGGTTTGTTCGGATTTTTCGAGTTTCTTCCGTAAATCTTCTTCGCGGATTATTTCAACCGCACCTTTTTTTAAGTATGAAATCTGTTCGTCTATTGTCATAGAGAACAATGGTAAATGGTAAATGAAAAATGGTAAATGGCTGAGACGTAGAAGAGTTTATGCAGTTATAAAAATAATTGCCGAAAAGAAAAAACTGTTGACTTTCTTTTTAACCCATTTTACTATTTTCATTAAGTGAAATATCGGATTTATAAGTAATTTTTCCAAACCAACACACATTAAAGAGTTGTAAATTCGATCCACAAACCAAATTCTTAAATATAAGAGGACAAATTTATGAAAAATACGCGGTTAAACTACGGTAAAATAGTTCGTAATAAATTTCGGCAAAATCTTTCGTTTTTTGTCGGCAAGTTTTCCAGTGTGTTTATTTTTTTGTTAGTGTTATTGACGGTCAGCGCGTCGGCGGCAACTTATCAGGTTACCAACACTGCCGACAGTGGCGCGGGAAGTTTGCGACAGGCGGTTTCCGACGCAAACGGAACAGCCACTAACGACACGATAAATTTTAATATCCCGCCAGCCAACCCGAATTGTGATGCAAACCGTATTTGCACAATTACGTTGACTGGCGGTGTGATAGCGATTCAGGCGGCGGGCGGTGCTTTAACTATTTCCAATCAAACGGGCGCGGGCAAATTGATGATTTCTGGGAACAATTCCAATCGTATTTTTGAATGCGGCGAAAATGCGAATCTGACTCTTAACGGTTTGACCGTAACACGCGGAGTTGGGAGCGGTTCGCTCGGGGTCGTCAGCAATTTTCGCGGAACTTTGACGATAACGAATTCGGTTTTTAGTCAAAATTCCGGCGAATATGTCATCTACAACAGCGCGTTCGGAACGAGCGGCGTTTTGAACGTCAGCAACACGACTATTAACAATAACGCGGCAATCGGAATTTTCGCCACTAATTTATTAACTAACGGCGGAACGGTAAATATCGTCAATTCGACCGTCAGCAATAATGCGGCGGCAGGCGGCGGAAACGGCGGCGGAATATACTTTCTCGGCGAGCGGCTGACAATTACAAATTCGACCATAAGTGGCAACCGTAATTCGCAAGGCGGCGGTATTTTCGTCACGGTTACGCCGGGTTCAGCATCGGTAAGCTCAATTATTTTAACCAACTGCACGGTTACCGCTAATGCGGCGACGCAGGGCGGCGGCGGGATTCACGTTTTTCAGGCGACTATTAAACTTCGCAATACAATTGTGGCGGGAAACACGAGTTCGGTCGGAACGCCGGATTTTAATTTTCAGCTTGGCAGCGCGACATCGCTCGGCAATAATTTAATCGGCGATGCGACGAACACGGGCAGTTCGAACGGACTATGGCTCGCTTCGGATAATTTGAATCGGGATGCGCGGCTTGAGCCGCTTGCCGACAACGGTGGACAAACGCAGACGCACGCGCTTTTGCCGGATTCTCCGGCGGTCAATGCCGGAAATAATTGTGTTTTGACGGCGAACGGCTGCGGCGACAATAATCCGGCTATACCAACCGACCAGCGCGGTGCGATTCGCGTCGGAAATGTTGACATCGGTGCGTATGAACTTGCCGCCCGCACGAAATTTGATTTTGACGGCGACGGCAAATCCGATATTTCCGTTTTCCGTCCCGATAACGGCGTGTGGTATTTAAATCAATCAGCCAATGGATTTACCGGACTTCAATTCGGTATCGCCGCAGATAAAATTGTTCCCGCCGATTACGATGGCGACGGGAAAACCGACCTCGCCGTCTATCGTTCCGGCGTGTGGTATCTAAACAGAAGTTCGTCTGGTTTTACAGGCATCTCTTTCGGCGATTCAAACGACATTCCGCAGCCGGCGGATTTTGACGGCGACGGCAAAGCTGAACTGGCGGTTTGGCGACCTTCAAACGGAACGTGGTATGTCTATAATTTAGCAACCAATCAGGTTGCCGCCGCACAGTTCGGCGCACCAACTGATAAACCCGTCGCCTCTGATTACAACGGCGACGGCAAAGCCGATTTTGCCGTTTTCCGTCCGTCAAACGGAACTTGGTATATCGCCAAACCAACCGGAACGCCGTCGCAGAACTTTGATTCGATCAAGTTTGGAGAATCAGCCGACAAACCAGTTCCGGCGGATTACGACGGCGACGATAAAACCGACATCGCGGTCTTTCGTCCGTCAAATGGAACTTGGTATCTGCTGCAAAGCACGAACGGATTTACCGGAGTGCAGTTTGGCATCCCGACAGATTTGCCGGCTGCCGCAGATTACGATGGCGACGGCAAAGCGGACGTTTCGGTTTTTCGTAATGGAATCTGGTATCGGCTAAACAGTTCAAACGGCGCGTTTTATGCCGAGCAGTTCGGCACGGCGACTGATAAACCGATTCAGAATGCGTTTGTGCAGTAAAGCAAATATTTGAATTTAAATTTCCCTTGAATCTTACGTTTTATACATTGAAAGTTGCGGTGTGTCCGAGTAAGTGAAACGCTTTTAAATTAAGAATGATTTAGTTTGGAAAATTCATTCTTGCCAGAATTGCCTGGAATCGTGTGTCCGTTTTCAGTGAATCGAAAGCGGGCGCGTACTTGATTGAAAGCATATCGGGAACGCGCCCTTCGATTCCTTTTTCGAGCCATTCAACCGCTTTTTCGTTTTCGCCGAGCGCGGCATATCCTTTTGCCAAATCAGTCGGAAAAATGTAATCCTTTTCGCGTAAGTTTTCGAGCCATTCTATTTTTGCTCTGACAAATCCGCGCGAGCCGTCTTTTTTAAATGATTCTTCCAGATTGGAAATCCATTTGCGATTCGCTTCCTCTCTAATCATCGCTTCCTTCCAAAGTTCAAAGGCTTTTGTATGATCGCCTTTTAGCTCGTAAATTTCGCTGGCGTTGTAAAGCGCGAAAGCATTGTTTTTATCAATTCGCCGTGCGCTTTCAGCGTAGCTGACGGCTTCATCGAAACGATGCGCGAGATACGCGCCCCACGCCATTTCGTTTAAAATCCGCGCCGAGTTCGGATTCAGCGCGAGCGCGGTTTTCTGCTCGGCAAATCCCGCGTCGAAGCGTCCGATGCGGTGCAGAAACTCGCCATACCAGCGTTTTCCGGGCAGAACATCCTTTGTCATTCATCGCGGCAGGCGGAGCGATCAGCCCGCTTTTATCGGATAAAGGCGCGGTGTTTTTCAAAGTTCCGACGGAAACCGATCCTCAGAACGCCGCTTTTTTTCGCGGGTTGTTCGGTTTATTGAAACGATTTCATTATAGGAATCACAATCGTATGTCCGAGATGAATGTCCGGTGCGGACGGGTCTGCGCCGAGTTTGACGCGCAGAGGTTTGCCGGTTTTCGCCGAATGTTCGAGTTTTTTCCGCAAATCTTCTTCGCGATTATTTCAACCGCGCCTTTCGTTAAGTATGAAATTTGTTCGTCTATTGTCATAGTCAGTAATGGTAAATGGTAAATTGGTGTGAAACGGATTTTATTTCAACTTTTTTATAAAAATCTCAAAGCAGCCGTCAATGGCACCGGTCAGCTTTCTATAAAGTTTTTGATGAGTTTGCCGAATCAAACAACCGACACAAAAAAATAATTTCAGTTAAAAACACTGCTAGTAAATCACCGTTTTTTATAACCGCTAAAAGCTTCATTTTAACCGTTTATGCTTAAATTGCGATTTTTTCTTCGTCATAAAATTTAACCATGGAAGAACTAAATTGAAAAATTAATTCGTTTGCCATTTGAATCTGATATACTAAATAAATTGAAACCTAAAGTAAGACAAGTATTTAACTAAAAATTCGGTGCTGAGAAGTTCCGCCGGAAGAGATAATCGTGTGTTTATTTCCCATCGAATTTTAATTTGAGTTTTCGGCGGTCGTAAAAAATATTTTATTAGTTTTGGGCAGGGAAATTTATGCTAAATAAATCAGATTATTTAATATTGGGAGCAGCTTTTATTTCATTCATTTTATCAATCGCGCTTTGGTTCGGGATCTTCGGCGCGGAGCAGAAAATGGCGGGCATTTTTGTCGGGCTGTGGGTTCCTTCAATCATTGGACTCGGCAATTATTTTCGGACAAGAACCGGAGGTAGATGAAATGGAAATTTTCATTTTCATTGTCGGATTGATTGTCAGCACAATGGTTGTTTACGGTATTCTTTCGCAAGTTCCGGGCGAAATGCGCCCGCCCGATAAAGTAGCTTACCAGTCGAAGTCGAGTGAAGCCGTCGAAGATAAATTGATCTGAATATAGACTTTTATTTTTTGCAACTCCAAAGACTGACAACAGTATTACCGTCTGGGCAAACCCGCGAAAATGGACGAACGACGAGAATCTTTGACCGTTTGTGTTCTGCTTCGTGCCGGTAAAACGAATAAAAATCTACTTCACTCTGCCGGAAACCGAAAAACAAGTTGTCGCTTCAAATTACAAACATTATTTTTGAACACGATTTTTTTTCTATTTTACGATCTTCTAAAAAGCCTAAATTTCCAAACCATTCTATTTTGCAGTTCGTCGAAAATATGTTCTCCTTCAACGACTTGCCAAAAGCCGAGAAATTCCCAGCGTCCGACAGCCAATTTGTTAAATAACGGAACAGAATGTTTGCTTTCAATAGCGTTAAAAAGTGCGCGGTTGTGAACGTCGAGTTTTTGGTCGCCGCGTCTGCCTGCGCCGGTGTAGAAAATTGTATTTTCATTTTCGCCGGAATAATCGGGATAACACGGGTTTATTTTGCCGAAGTCGGTTAAGAGCGAGATAAGATGTTCATCTCGCTGATAGATACCGTTGCGAACCCGGTGAATTTCAGACACTTCGTTCCACGAGAAAATATCGCCGATGTCGGCATTTATCAAAAAGTTTGTTTCTGATAAACAAGTTTTAAAGTTTTGGCTTGACATTAAAAATTCCGGTGATAAACTCATTTCTACTTTCCTATAACTCCGTGAGAATTTTAACAGTTCTTTTCGGTTTATTCATAACAATTAGACGGCGATTTTCTTCAAAAACTTAGAGAGTTTTTTGTGCTGAGTTTTCACTTTTATACATAACGGCTTGATAATTTATCGGCAAATTTCCTAAATTTAAAATATTCCCAAGGAGATACCACCAAGTGAAAAAAATTCTAAGTGTTTGTGCAGTCCTGCTGGCTGCTTTTGTTACTTTTACATTTTTGCCCAAAACGTCTGAAGCCCAAAAGACGATTTTCGGCAAAGGAACGACGACTGATATTGAACAAATTAAACAAATCAGTCTTAATTACTTGAGAAACGACAGGCTCAACCGGGCGGTTTCGGGCGCAGACGACTTCAAAGTTCAATCTGTTTCGTTTGACGATTTGAAAATGGCGCATACGAAAGTGCGTCAAACAGTTGATGACGTTCCGGTTTGGGAAGGTGAAGCAATTGTTCATTTAAAAGCGAACGGCGAACTTTCCGCGATTACCGACAATTTGAAGGATGCCGTCTATGTTAATACACAGCCAAATTTGTCAGCCGAATCTGCGGTTGATATGGCAAAACATTTTTACAGAGGCTCAAAGTTTTTGACCGAAGAACCGACTGCCGATATGTGGGTTTATCGCGCCGAAGACCGCGACCATCTTGTTTATCGTGTGCAGATGCGCCGCGAAGATGGCACGAAAGGAACGGCGATGCCCGTCCTTTTTATTGACGCGCAAACGGGCGAAAAAGTTTTTCAATACGACAATCTGCAAACCGCAACCGGCTCATCCCTGTATAGCGGAACGGTGAATATCAACACTTATCAGAATGGCGCGACATATTATATGGAAGACATTTCGCGCAAAGTCGGAACTTTCGACTATCGCAATACGACATCTTCCGTCTATCGTTTCACCGACACCGACGACACCTGGAACGGCACGACGCAGAGAGCAGCGGTTGACGCGCATTACGGCGCGGAAAAAGTAGTGGATTATTACAACGCGGTTCACGGGCGCAGCGGCATTGACGGCAACGGAGGTCCGGCTTATTACACATCCGCCAACGGTTCGACCGGATTAATTTCGTCAATCGTCCATTACAGCACGAATTACAACAACGCCTATTGGAACGGGCAGTTTATGACTTATGGCGACGGCGATGGTTCGACTTTTACGCCGTTGACGACGCTCGACATCTGCGGACACGAAATGACGCACGGCGTAACCGAACGCACCGCTGCGCTGACTTATCAGGGCGAATCCGGCGCGCTCAACGAAGGCGTTTCCGATATTTTCGGCGCGATGGTTGAAAGATACACCGAAGGCGAAAGCGCGAACACCTGGAAAATCGGCGAAGATGCTTACACGCCCGGAACTTCCGGCGACGCGCTTCGTTATATGGACAATCCGACGCGTGGCAATCAGCCGGACAATTACGCTAATCGCTACACCGGAACTGCCGACAACGGCGGCGTTCATACGAATTCCGGCATCGCCAATTACGCTTTTTATTTGCAGGCGAAAGGCGGCACGGCAGGCGGCACGACCGTTACCGGAATGGGCGCGGACAACGCGGCGAAAGTTTGGTATCGCGCATTGACCGTTTATATGACTTCGGGAACAAATTTTGCCGGCGCGAGAACCGCAACTTTAAACGCGGCAACCGATCTTTTCGGCAGTTCGAGTTCACAATACGCCGCCGTTTCAAACGGTTGGTGTGCAGTCGGAGTCGGCACTTGCGGTGCGCCACCACCGCCACCGCCGCCAGGTGGAGGAGAACTTATTGTCAACGGCGGAGTCGAAAGTAGTCAATCGCCGTGGGCTTCGTCCGGTTCGGGCGTTTTCTATACGGCAAACGGCAGTTATCCGCACGGCGGCAGCGGTTATTTGTATTTCGGCGTGAACAACAGCACGGCGGGACAAACTTATCAGCAGGTTACGATTCCTTCAAACGCCACCGGAGCGATGTCGTTCTGGCTGAACGTAACGTCAAGCGAATCGGGAACGACGGCGTATGATAAATTATTCGTCGAAGTACGCAACACAAGCGGCGCACTGCTTTCGACGCTCGCCACTTACAGCAACGCGAACAAAGGAACAGCCGGCGCGTATTCGCAGAAATCGTTCAGTTTGTCGGCTTACAAAGGTCAAACCGTCCGTCTGCAATTCCGCACGACGACCGACAGTTCAGTTACGACGACTTTCCGCGTAGATGATGTTTCCGTGAAGTAAACTTTATTTCACACAAAAACGTAAAAAGAGAATGTCTTTATCGGCATTCTCTTTTTTTTATTGTAAAAATTCTCGTGTATAAAATTAGAAAATGAACATTTTAATTATCGGCGGAACAAAATTTTTAGGTCGGCATTTAATCAATGCAGCACTGCAAAATAATCATCAAGTAACACTTTTCAATCGCGGCAAAAGTTATTCGGAAGACGACATTAAAAACATCGAACAGATTCACGGCGACCGAAATTCAGATTTGGAAAAACTCGAAAATCGCAGTTGGGATGCCGTAATTGACACTTGCGGTTATCTGCCGCAAACGGTCAAAGCGTCGGCGGAATTTTTGAAGGACAAAGTTAATCAATACGTTTTTATTTCGAGCGGTTCGGTTTATGCAAACACGAGTAAGCCGAATTATGACGAAACGACCGAAACGAAAACTCTCGATGCAGAGCAGAAAAAGAAAGTCGAAAAGATTGACCCGAAAGGTGAATTAAACGGTTTGACGTTAGGCGAAAATTACGGCGCGTTAAAAGTTTTGTGCGAAAAAGCCGCCGAAACCACGATGCCGGATCGCGTTCTAAATGTTCGCGCCGGAATGATCGTCGGCAAATTCGATTGGACTGACCGTTTTGCTTATTGGGTGATGCGCGTTGCAAGAGGCGGCGAAATTCTTGCGCCCGGAATGCCGGAAAGTTTTGTGCAGTTGATTGACGCGCGGGATTTGTCGGATTGGATTATCAAAATGATCGAAGAAAATGTTAATGGGATTTTCAACGTAACAAGCAAACCGTTTGAATTAAATTTCGGGAAAATGCTCGGCGCGATGAAAAACGCGACCGCAAGTGATGCGAAATTTGTTTGGGCGGACGAACATTTTTTGAACGAAAACAATGTCGCGCCGTGGAGCGAAATGCC
>JBDTSO010000023.1:0-15947 GCA_039931085.1 Acidobacteriota bacterium
CTCACGTCAAAAACATTCTCGGCAAACTCGGCGTGTCTGACAGAACTTCCGCCGCGACTCTGGCAATTCGGCGCGGTTTGGTCAGAATTGATTCGTAAAATCACCCGAATTGATGAGAGAAATCTCACCGCAATTGATGATTACAAGGCGATAAAATCAATCTATAATTGAGTTGTAAATAATTTGCAAGGAGGAGAAAAATGATAAACATCAGACGAAGCAAAGAAAGAGGACACGCCGATTACGGTTGGCTCGACACGAATTACACTTTTTCATTCAACAATTATTACGATCCACAATTTATGGGGTTTCGTAATCTGCGCGTGATAAACGAAGATTTTATCGAACCGAAACAGGGCTTTCCGACGCACGGACATAAAGATATGGAAATTATTTCCTATGTCGTGGCGGGCGAATTGGCACACAAAGACAGTACCGGCGTTTCCGAAGTTTTGCGCCCGCACGAAGTTCAGCGAATGACCGCCGGAACAGGCGTTCGGCACAGCGAATACAGTTCGGAAACGGAAAAAACGCATCTTTTGCAGATTTGGATTCTGCCGGAAGAAAACGATTTGTCGCCGGAATATGAACAGACATATTTCGCGCCCGAAGAAAAACAGGGAAAATTAAAATTAGTCGCTTCACGCGGCGGCGATGACGGTTCGGTGACGATTCATCAGGACGTTGCGCTTTACGCCTCGATTTTGGCGAACGGCGACGAAGTTTCGCACGAATTGAGTGAAAATCGCCACGCTTGGATTCAGATTATCAAAGGCAAAGTTAATTTGAACGGCGAAAAATTAAACGCCGGCGACGGCGCGGCGATCAGCGTTGAAAGACTTTTAGTATTCAAATCGCTCGAAGATGATACGGAATTTTTGCTGTTTGACTTAAACTAAGAGCAAAGTAGCGTAGTCATTCCGACTACGCTACCTTTTTTTATAAAATTCTACGCCGTTTCTCAGTTCCACGGCGATTTTATCTTCTGATTCAGCGTAATCGAGATGTGCAACCGCTTCGGAGATTGCTAAGAAACGATGAATGTCTTTTTCAATCGCATTCGGGAAAAGTTTTTGTGCAACTTCAAAAGCCGTTGCGCTATTTTTTTCGATGATTTTAATAACATTTTTTTGCCTTTCGTCAATCGAACGAATGTAGCGATGAAAAATCTCTTCAAAATCGTAAATCGGTTCGCCGTGACCGCCGTGAACAATTGTCGGCGAATAACTGCGGATTTTCGCTAGACTGACCAGATACTCCGCCAGCGACTTAAAACGCTTTTCCTTATCAATCGGATCGGGCGAAATTATCGGATTTGGCGTGATGCGTTTGAGAACAGAATCTCCGGCGATCAATGTTCGATTGGCTTCGCGGAGAAAAGAACACGAACCGGGCGTGTGTCCGGGCGTATGTAAAACTTTCAAAGTTCCACTCGTGAAATCGAGTTCCATTTCATCGTACAGTTCCGAAAATTCACTTTCGGCAAGCGCGTCGGTCAAAAGTGAAACTTCTTCGTAGATATTTTGTATTTTCTGAAAAACTACCGGCGGAACTCCGGCGCGTGTCATCAATTTTTGATGTTCTTCACGGGCGAGTCTGCCGAACAGATGTCCGGTTTCCCAGCCGTGAACAAAAATTTCGGCATTTTTCGCTTCATCGCGCACCTGTTTCGCCAAACCGCAGTGGTCTTCGTGGGCGTGAGTCAAAACAATGCGGCGAATGTCTTTAAATAATACGCCGTTTTTCTTCAGTTTTTCGCGCAGCACATCGGCGGATTCCTTTGTTTTCGGTCCGACATCAATCAGCGTCAGCGGTTCTTCTTTGATGAGATAAACATTAACATCGCCGACGTAAAAAGGGGTCGGAATCGCAAGCGGCATAATTTTCATATTAAAGATAGATTATACAAAACAAAAAAGACCGCCAAAATACGGCGGTCAAATTATTTTATTACTAATTTATAAAACCATTTAGGCGGCGAGAAGATCGTTTGACGTTTCGGCAAACACCCTTCTACCATTTAAAGCATCATCAATAATTTCGCGGACGGCGGAAGCATCAGGATTTACGTCCATCTTGGCGCAAGCCCGCAGATGTCTGATAATTCCTTCCGTTGCAATTTCTACAGCCGCGCCGCTCAATTTTGCGAAACGACGTGCTTGAATATGATCGATTTGCAGAATTCTTTCCTGCAATGTTATTTGTTTTGTTGCTGGCACTTTATATTCTCCTTCCTTCATTTTGGGATAACCTCCCTTGCTCTTTATAGAATCTGTTGCAAAGGCAACAAGAACTTGGAAAACCGGTTAAAAACTAAGTTTTCCTAATTATTCAGGCTGAAGTTAATAAACTGAAAACTACTTAAATGTTTGGCAGCATTTCTCAATTTATGATATGAATTTCAAAACTAAAAATTCGATTTCGGAATAACTGACATCCAATAACGAATAACTGATAACTTCATAATTTCAGTTACCGGAAATCCCGAAGAAATACCTTCATCACAAAAATTGAAATACTACTATATGTTTAATACGTCGGTAACTTTTCAACCCAATATAATAAAAGTTTAACAAAGAATTTACATTTTGTCATCAACTTTTTTTATTTTTGTGACTTTTTTCTCAAATGACATTTTAACAAATAAAAGCGACCGACTAACTTTTAAAGTTAGTCGGTCGCTTTTATTTGAGAATCTGCCGCGTTTTTATCCGCCGACGGCATCTTTCATCGCTTTTCCGAGACGGAATTTAACGGTTGTTTTAGCCGGAATTTTAATGGTTGCTCCGGTTGCCGGATTGCGACCTTCACGGGCTTTACGTTGCGCTTTAACCAGTTTTCCAAAACCCGGAAGCGTAAATTCTCCGTTCTTTTTCACCTCGCTTGCTGCAAGACTCGATAAAGCGTTGAAAAATTCCTTCGCGTCCGTTTTTTTGACACCTGTTTTATCAGCCAAATGGTTAATAATTTCCGTTTGTGTCATCCGTTTTGTTGTTGTTTTTGCTGCTGCCATAATTATAAATTTCCTCCAAAAGTTTTTTTGTGATTGTGATTACTACTTCATTGAACATAAATGTCTGCAAAAATGCAAACATTCAAAATGTGAAATCTTACCCAACCGAAAAAGATTGGTCGGGGCGAGATGATTCGAACATCCGACCTCTCGGTCCCAAACCGAGCGCACTACCAGGCTGTGCTACGCCCCGTGATTTCTGCGTTTCTTATGTGAAACACTACCAAATGCCGAATTTTACAGGCGAAAAGTGCTGTGGTCAAGTTGTCAGGCAGTAAAATCGGCAAAAAAACGAATAATTTTTGCTGCTGCCCGCGCTCGATGGCTTATTTTTTGCTTTGTTTCAACCGAAAGTTCGCCGAAAGTTTGCTCAAAACCGTCGGGAATGAAAATTGGATCGTAGCCGAAACCGCTTGAACCGCTTGGGTTTACGGCTATTTTGCCTTCACAGACACCTTCGGCAATAAATTTGACTTCACCTTTTTCATTCGAAATAGCAATTGCACAAACAAACTTTGCCTGCCGCTGTTTGTCAATTACTCCTTTTAGTTCCCGCAATAATTTTTCGACGTTATCCTTATCTGTCGCAGTTTTACCGGCATATCGTGCGGAAAAAACACCGGGTGCGCCGTTTAACGCTTTGACTTCTAAGCCCGAATCATCTGCCAGAGACCACTTTTTAGTTTGCAAAGCATAAGATTTTGCTTTTAATACGGCATTCTCCGTAAAAGTTTTGCCTGTTTCTATTACTTCATTAATATTCGGGATTTCAGTTAAATCCTTCAAGACGAAATTTGTATTTGATAATAACTCTTTGAGTTCTTTCGTTTTGTTCTTGTTTTTTGTGGCAATGAGTATTTCCGGCATATTACTAAATGTTTGACACCTCGCTTTGTTCAGCCAAAACACCGGCAGAAAGCAAAATAAATGAGATCCAAACCGCATCTGCCAAAAACAAATGAATAATCTGCATCACAATCGGTGCGAGCGTCAAAAGCGTAATCGCACCGGATGCAAACTGAATCAAAATCAAAATTGACAAAACATTTGCCCATTTATTGACTGACTGATTTTCCTTTGCCTTCGATTTCAACCAGCCAGCGAGAAAAAAGAGATAAACGCCGACCAAAATTGACAAAATCGGATGGCTGACGCGCAAACGAAGTAGAATGTTTGAAGTTGACGAAAAGTCCTGCTGAAAACCTTCGGCAAGTGAGTTTGCCGGAAAAAGCATACTGCTCAAAGCCGCTACCGAACCGCTCATTCCGATAAAAAATATCCCCAATACTGCCAAACCGAGCAATAGTAATATTCTCGACTGCACCCTAAAATTAAACTGTTTGCCGCCGCTTGCAAACCACGCCGTCAAACTTAGAGAAGCAAGCAAAATAAAGGTATTTGTCAGATGTCCAGCCATCCAAAACGGACGCGCCGCCGTCAGAGTTTCCGCCGTGTTTCCGGTTAAAACTAAGCCTGCGCCAACCAAAGCCTCAGTGATTATAAAAATAAACGAAACAACTGCCGTCTTGCGTATCGGATTGCCTTTCTCAAATTTGCGAAACGCCCAAATCAGCAAAATCAAGACAAAAAAGAACGCCAAACCGCTTGTCAAACGATGTGAAAATTCAATGACGGTTTTAAGTTCCGGCGCACTCGGAATAATTTCACCGTGACAAGTCAGCCAATGCTGTCCGCAACCGTCGCCCGACTTTGAAGCACGCAAAAATACGCCCCAAATTATTACGAGAATGTTGTAAGCCAACACAAACCAAGCGTATTTGGCAAATTTCGACAGTTTTAATTCAGCATTCATTTTGTTAAATTCTATTCGTAGATTTCAAATATAAGATTAACACTTGTATTTTCAAACATAAAAGGTGAAATTGATTAGAAAAACTTAATGGAAATTGAACATTTTTTTACTTGCCCGTATTGTTGGCAGGAAATTTCGATGGTTTTGGATTTGTCCATCGAAGAGCAAAGTTATATTGAAGATTGCGAAGTCTGCTGTCGTCCGATTCAAATAAATTATGCGGCAGAAGATTTTCAACTAAAGGATTTTTGGGCGGAAAGTATTGAACAATGAAAAAACTTTTACTGATATTTATTTTTATTTTAGCGGCAATTTCCGTAATAAAAGCCGAATCGCCTTACGTCGTCGTTTTGGGAATCGGACAAGACGCGGGCGTTCCGCAAATCGGCTGTGAAACGCCGTTTTGCAAAAAGGCTTGGAAAAATCCCAAAATTCGCCGGATGGTTTCGTCAATTGCGCTGGTAAATCCCGACACAAATGAGCGTTGGGTTTTTGACGCAACGCCTGATTTTCCCGCGCAATTTGAAGTTTTAAAGGAAGTTACAAGTGATTATTCAAACAATCTTGCGGGAATTTTTCTGACACACGCGCACATCGGGCATTACACGGGTTTGATGTATCTCGGTCGTGAATCTATGAATTCAAAAGATGTAAAAGTTTTTGCGATGCCGGGAATGAAAACAATGCTCGAAACAAATGCGCTGTGGTCGCAGCTTGTTAATATCAAAAATATCGCAATTTCGCCGTTAATCGAAAATGAACCGATTAAATTGAATGAAAATTTAAAAGTCGAACCTTTTCTCGTTCCGCACCGCGACGAATTTTCCGAAACCGTCGGTTATAAAATCATTTCAAACAGCAAATCTTTGATTTTTATTCCCGATATTGATAAATGGCAAAAGTGGAATCAGAAGTTGGAAGAGGTTGTAAAATTAAACGATTATGTGTTTATTGACGGAACTTTTTATCAAGACGGCGAAATCAACCGCCCGATGAGCGAAGTTCCGCACCCATTTGTTTCGGAAACAATGGAACTTTTGAAAAATTTACCCGCAAAAGATAAGGCAAAAGTGTTTTTCATCCATTTCAATCACACAAATCCGCTCGTGCAAAACGATAAAAAGAAACTCAGAGAAGTAAAATCAAAAGGCTTCAATGTTGCTTTTGAGAAACAGAAAATTGATTTACAGTAGATTGTGAATTCACCGATAAAATAGCGTTTGATTCAAATTTTATTCTTCAAAATGATGACGTAATGTTTTAATACGGTTATCCCGACAATAAAATCCATTCAAATTTTGCCACATCGAAAACTTCTTTAAATAACTGTAAAATATGTGTTTGCTTTATTTGGCATAATATTTGCGAAAAAACCTGATGTATAGTCGCTTTATAGTTTTAAGCGAATGAAAATTGCTAAATTTTCAAGGAGGTTTATTATGATATACAAAAAATTATTAACAATCGGTGGCTGTTTAGTTCTTTCCGCGGCATTGACAGGTGTCGCCGTCGCGCAGGACACAACAGTTAAAAAAACAACCACGACAATTGTTAAAAAAGAAGTCGTTCAAAATCCCGACGGTTCATACTCCGTTATTGAATATCCGGTAGGGAAGGAAGTTACGGTTGATTTGATGCCGTCAGGCAATGTGATGAGTGCCAAAGGTATGGCTCGCGTGATGCGGATGGACAATGAAACAATGGTAAATCTCGATCTAAGCGGTCTTGATGATTCCAATTACTTCGTTTATACCGTTGATCCGATGGGCAAATCTACACTTTTAGGACCTGTAACGGTTGAAAACGGTATGAGCAAAGCGAGTTTTACCACTCCGCTTAATCAGTTTATGCTCGTCTTATCGCCGACGGAAGGGTTGACTTCCATTGGAGACGAAACACCTGTCGTGTTCCGAAGTGCCGTTCCGAAAGGTTATGCGGTTGTGCGAAACACGCCGACCACACCAACCGGCGATGAAAAACAAGTTGCCGGCAGTGTTGCCGTAAATTCACCGTATAATGTTCCGCTTCTCGGAGTTTCAGGACTTGAGAAAGGCGAAACTGAAATAAGAGTGAGTTTCTCGGGTGAATTGCAGGGCTTAAAAGGTAAAGCATATCTTGATACCAGCAAAGCCGGTTTAACGAAAATTAAAATGCGTTTCGACGATATGAAATTGGCTCCAAAGGACAAGCGTTTTGTTTTGTGGGCTTCGTCGCCGGAAGGAAAATATACGAAAATCGGTCAGGTTATTAACAACGGCAATCGTCAGGAATCAGAAATTCGCGGCGAAACCGCAATGAAAGACTTCGGTTTGTTTGTAACCATCGAAGAATCCGATGAAACACCGCGTGGAACGGTTTATTCAACATTCAGCAGACCGTAAATAATTTATATCTGAATTTTCAAACGACGGGTTGTAATTACAGTCCGTCGTTTTCTATTTTGAAACAATAATTATTGGCTGAAATGAATTAACACCAGAAAAATTTCTCTTGAAAACATTCAACTGAATCAAAAACCTTCAAAATCTATTGAAAAAGGATGTTTCACACTTGAAACACTATGCAACTTGTGCTAGATTTGTGTCATCAGTGAAACAAAACATCTTTGACGGTAGATGTTTATGAAACAAAAAGTAATGAAAGACATTAGAAATTAAGCAAGGAGAAAGCAAAATGAGAAATATTAACAAACCAAAGATAAATCCATTAAGCCGAATGCCGCGTCAACAGCGGTTGGTAATGGCGATTCGCGGCGGCGCGGGCGTTGGAAAAAGTCATTTTATCAGTTCGATGGCGGATGCGGGCTTGGGGAAACTCTGCATCTTTGACACCGAACGAAAGGCGCGACTGCTGCGCGGGGTCGGACAAAAATTTGACGCGCTCGAAATTGAACAAACAGATGAACTGCCGGAATTTATTGATTGGGCGATCAATGGCGAAGGGCAAGAGCAGAATTATGGATGTTATGCGCTCGACAGTTGGGCGGCTTATTTCGGCGCGAAACATTCGAAAATGATTGAAGCCGTGAGAGAAAGAACCAATGATCCGCTGGCACAGCCGAGCGCGGAAGAACTCGCCGCCGATCAGATGGTTCTTCAGAGCGTCTTGCGTAAACTCTGCATCGAAAGCGGCAAATGCGTCGTTATTTCCGACCAAATCGCGGCAAAAGGCAAAGAAGCCAAAGAAGACAACGAAGTCGGGCGCGTTCTGCCAATGACGGCAAGCGGACTTGAATATTTCGTTGACGTGATGATCGAAGTTTCAATGCAGGAACGTGACGGCGAAATCACGCGCGTTTTCCAAGTCGTTAAAAGCAACTCGCCGGCGTTTGAAGTAGGTTTTGAAATGACCGGAAACATCGGTTTCAAAGACTTTCTCGAATATATGAAAGGCGAACAAGCATTGGAATTAGCGTTTGATAAACCCGCAAAATCCGACGTGCCGGAATTTATCGAAGACAAAACGCCGATTTCGATTGCGCCGAACACGATGTCAATCGAAGATTTAATCAAAAAAGCCGAAGAAAACGGCTTCAAACAAGCCGACATCGTAACTGGCGCGAAGGTTTATCACAATCAGCCGAATATTTATCATCTGACCGACGAGCAGATTCTTGATTTAGATCGCCGAATGACGGCGCGAATCGAGAAAACACAGCCGCAGTCTAAAGAAACGAAAAACGAAAAACGCGCAAAAGCGGCGTAGATTTTTTGTAGCCGGCAAAAAGCGAAAGGAAAGGGAGAAAATTCGTGCAGACGGATTTTCTCCCTTTATCTTTTCGAGATTGTGATACTCGATAAAAGTATCACAACGGTTCTCTTTTCATTCAAAAAATCGGTTAGATTTAGAGGTGAGAGGAGAATATTATGAAAGAACATCAGCCCAGCGCGACGGCTTATCTGGTGGCGGAAAGCGCGGTTTTGTTATCGAAAAATCCGCTTGTTCAAACTTTGCTGCAACCCGGCAGCATCGAATTAAGCCGTTATTTTGCCGATTCCCGTCGCTTCAAAGAAAAGATTTTATATCTGGCGAAACAGAAATTTTTACTGCGTCCGGTCTTTAATGCGCTCGAAAATTTCGTTCTTCCCGGCATTCAGCTTCACTATACGGTTCGCAAACGTCGTTTGGAAGAAATTGCGCTTGCCGCTTTAGGTGACAATTTTGAACAGATCGTTGTTTTCGGCGCGGGTTTCGACACGCTGGCACTGCGTCTGCACACGCAATTTCCCGATGTGCATTTTGTCGAAATTGATCATCCGGCGACGCAGAAGGCAAAAACAATCGCGGTTGAAAAGAAAAGAATGGCGAATGATAATTTGAAATTTATCGCGCTCGACATCGGGCGCGAAAATTCTTTTGATGAACTTTCAAAAAACGAAATATTTTACAAAAACGTCAAGACGCTTTTTATCGCGGAAGGTTTGCTGATGTATCTGACCGAGGCGGAAAACAAAAAACTGTTCGGTTTTATCAACCGATTCAGCAAACAGAATAGTCGTTTTGCCTTTACCTTTATGCAGCGACAGCCGAGCGGTCGAATCGCCTTTCGCAATTCTTCAAAACTCGTTGATCTGTGGCTGAAAAAACGCGGCGAGCCTTTTCGCTGGAGTTTAGGTGAATCCGAAATTGAAAGTTTTTTGAGCGAAAGAGATTTTTCGCTCGAAAGTTTGGACAATGCAAAGACCTTTCGGCGTAGATATTTAACCTCGCCCGAACTAAGCAAACTGTCGCTGGCTGAAGGCGAATCACTTTGTTTGGCGAGTGTCGGAAAGAAACAGAAAATTTATGTCAATGACGTTCATTCAAAATTAAATCGTACAGAAGTTGCGGAAATCATCAAACCGACCTCGGCGGCGGAAATTCAAAACGCTGTCAAAAGGGCGAAATCAGAACTAAAAAATCTCTCCGTTGCCGGTGGTTTTCACGCGATGGGCGGACAGCAATTTTTGTCCGGCGGCATTTTGCTCGATATGTCGGCGATGAACCGCGTTTTGAAATTTGAGCCGGAGCGTGAACTTATCGAAGTCGAAAGCGGCATTAAATGGAACGCACTTGTTGATTATACGATTGCCGCGCAAACCGGAAAAAGTTATCAGGTCGGCATTCGTCAAAAACAGACGGGCGCGGATTCTTTGAGCATCGGCGGCTCACTTTCCGCCAATATTCACGGACGAGGATTGCAGATGAAACCGTTTATCGAAGACATCGAATCCTTTCGTTTAATAAATGCCGACGGCGAAATCGTCAATTGCAGCCGCCTCGAAAACCCTGAACTTTTTCGTCTTGCTGTCGGCGGATACGGATTATTCGGCATTATTTTATCCGTCAAGCTGCGTCTGACAAAACGGCAGAAACTGGAGAGAGTCGTCAAGATTGAAACGGTCGAAAATCTGTCGCAGCTTTTTACGGAAAAGATCAAAAACGGATTTTTATTCGGTGACTTTCAGTTTGCCATCGCGTCCGAATCCGACGATTTTCTGAAAAAAGGTGTTTTTTCCTGTTATCGTCCGGTTTCAAATGCCGTTTCGATGACGGAAAATCAAACTTATGAACTCGCGGCAGACGATTGGAAAAACTTGCTGCTGTTCGCCCACGTTGACAAACAAAAAGCGTTCGACCTTTACGCCGCTCATTATCTGAAAACCGACGGGCAAATTTATCATTCGGACACTCACCAACTCGGCGTTTATCTCGACGATTACCATTCGGAGTTAGATGAAATTACCGGCGCGAAAAATCGGGGTTCTGAAATGATTACCGAAGTTTATGTGCCGCTCGAAAAGCTGGCAGATTTTCTCGAAGTCGTTCGACAGGATTTTCGCCGCCGCAATGTCAATTTAATTTACGGCACAATTCGCCTGATAAAACGCGATACGGAAAGTTTTCTGGCGTGGGCGCAGCAGGATTTCGCCTGTGTCGTGTTCAATCTTCACGTTGAACACGACACGCCTCACATCGAAAAAGCAAAAAAGGATTTTCGGCGGCTAATCGAACGCGCGATTTCATTCGGCGGCAGTTTTTATTTGACTTATCATCGTTGGGCGCACAAAAAACAAATTCTCGACTGCTATCCGCAAATGCCAAAATTTTTACGTTTGAAAAAGAAATATGACGAAAGCGAGGTTTTTCAAAGCGATTGGTATAATCACTTAAAAGAGGAACTTTCTAATCAGAGTCGACTGCGATAGCGGTCGGTTCTGACATTATATATCGTGCCGATTAGCCATCGCCTTATCCATCGTTACTTCGTCCACAAATTCCAAATCAGAACCGACGGGCATTCCCATCGCAATCCGTGTAACTCTTGCGCCCAAAGGTTTTAACAAACGCGCGATGTAGTTTGCCGTCGCCTCGCCTTCAGTCGTCGGGTTGGTGGCAACAATTATTTCCTTGACTTCGACATCATCATTATTTTTCGGGTCAAGACGCGGCAGCAAATTGACGAGCATCAATTCGTCGGGTCCGACTCCGCGAATCGGCGACAATGCACCGTGCAGAATGTGATACAAACCTTTATAAGAACGGGTTTTTTCGACAGCGACGAGATTATACGGTTCTTCGACGACACAAATCATCGAACGGTCGCGCGACGGCGAACTGCAATACATACACGGATTAACATCCGTCAGATTGTTGCAGATCGAACAGAAAACAATTTTTTCTTTGACCTCGCGCAGCGATTCGATGAAGTTTTCGACTTCCGTTTCAGGACGGCGCAAAATGTGAAAAGCCAGTCTTTGCGCGCTTTTATGTCCGATTCCGGGAAGCCGTTTGAATTCGTCAATCAGTTTGGCGACGGGTTCTGAATATTCCAACATTTTTCAATTTTAGATTTTAGATTTTAGATTTTAGATTTTAGATTTTGAATTGAAATAAAATCCTTCAGAGAAATTCCAATCCAAAATCGGCAATCTAAAATCCAAAATTACATAAGTCCGGGCGGCAGCATTCCGCCGAGTTTGCCTTTGAGCGATTCTTCGACTTTGCGTTTCGCTTCGTTTAATGCCGCCATCGCTAAATCCTGAATCATTTCCGTATCGCCGTCTTTGACAAGATCGGGCGAGATGACGAGTTCTAAAACTTCAAAATCGCCGCGCATTTTGACCGTTACCGCGCCGCCGCCCGCCGAAGCGTCAACGACCATTTCCTTCATTTCTTTGCCCATTTTTTCCTGCATTTGCTGGGCTTGTTTCATCATCGAATTGATGTCGAATCCACCGGGTAATTTCATTTAATTTTTGCTCCTTAAAGTTGTAAATGCTAACTTTTATCGTAACCGTCCGAACAATTAAATGCAACCGCAAGCACACTTTGCATTTCGGCAAAGTTCTGCAAAAATAAACTTTAACTTTATTATTTGCGTAATAAGCTCGATTCCAATTTTAACCGATAAATCAACCATTTTAATAATATGCCGCTAAAAAACATTTTCGCCGAGTTTTTTTTCATTTCAACTTTTGTTTTTATCGTTTTCAGCACGACTTTCGCACAATCGCCGAATAATTATCTGACCGAACCGGCAATTTCGCCCGACCGCAAAGAAATTGCGTTTGCTTCGGGCGGCGATATTTGGACGGTTCCGTCCGGCGGCGGAACGGCTTCCTTGCTGGTTTCGCATCCGGCGAATGAAGCGCGTCCGATTTACTCGCCGGACGGAAAAAAGTTGGCGTTCACTTCAACGCGGACGGGTAACGGCGACGTTTACGTTTTGAATTTTGCGACGGGCGATTTGTCGAGAATCACTTTTGACGACGCGAACGATCAGCTCGATGCGTGGTCGCGCGACGGAAACTGGCTTTATTTTTCTTCGACGAGTAAAGATATTTCGGGAATGAGCGACATTTTTCGCGTGTCGGCAAATGGCGGAACGCCGATGCAGATTAGTTCCGACCGGTACACGAATGAATTTGAATCTGCACCTTCGCCCGACGGAAATTCTTTCGCGTTTTCGGCTCGCGGCATCGGTGGCAGTCAATGGTGGCGCAAAGGTCGAAGCCACATTGACGAAAGTGAAATTTGGCTGAAACGCGGCGATAATTACGAACAAATTACGCAAGGCGGCGCGAAACAGCTTTGGACGATGTGGAGCGCGGACGGTTCGAGAATTTACTTTGTTTCCGACCGCAACGGTACGCAAAACATCTGGATGCAGCCGCTTAAAGGTCAGGCGAAACAATTGACAAATTTTACCGACGGGCGCGTTTTGTGGGCGAATATCTCGAACGACGGCAAGCAAATTGTTTTTGAGCGAAATTTCAGGATTTGGCAAATGAACACCGACAACGGTAAAGCGAGTGAAGTTCCGATTACATTGCGCGGCACGGCGGCGAGTCCGCTTTCCGAACGAATAAATCTTTCGACGCAAATCCGCGAATTTGCGCTTTCGCCCGACGGCAAAAAAGTTGCGGTCATCGCGCACGGCGAAATTTACGCGGCATCGGCAAAAGACGGTGGCGAAGCGGTTCGCATTACAAAAACCGCCGCGCCCGAATCTTTTGCAGCCTGGTCAACTGACAGCAAAAAAATCGCCTACGTTTCCGAACGAGACGGGAAATTGCTGATTTATCAATACGATTTTCCAACCGAAACCGAAACGCAAATCACCAAAGTTGGCGACGACACATCGCCCGTTTTTTCGCCGGACGGCAAATATCTGGCATTTTTTCGCAATTCCCGCGCACTCGTCGTTTATGATTTGAATACCAAACAGGAGCGCGAAGTCGCCAAGTTGTACATTGATAAATCGCCCTTTATCGGCAAAAGAAACTTCGTTTGGTCGCCGGACAGCCGCTGGCTCGGATTTTTAACGCTTGCGCCGGAAACCCGTTCATACACAAATGTCAGCGTCGTTCCGGTCAATGGCGGCGCGGCGCGTCCCGTAAGTTTTTTGGCAAATTCAAATAGCAATTCGATTTCTTGGAGTCCAGACGGCACGTTTATTTTATTCGACACGAGCCAGCGCACCGAAGAAGGTTCCTTGGCGCGAATTGATTTGAAACTCCGTGTGCCGAAATTCCGCGAAGACCAATTCCGCGACCTTTTCAAAGAAGAAAGTCCAAAACAAAAAACGCCGCCCGCGCCGGTTTTGCCGAATCCGAACACAACGCCGACACCGAATGTCGCGCCGAGTCCGACAATATCGCCGACTCCAAGCGCAACGCCGAGCGATTCGCCGCTTTCTCCTTCGTCTTTGGTGGATGAGAAAAAGCCGGACGAAAATAAAGCGACGACTGTTAATTTTAATGACATTCGCCGCCGTTTGAGTCTTTTGGAAACGGGCGTTGATGTTGGCAATCAGGTTATTTCGCCCGACGGAAAAAATGTTTTGGTATTGGCTTCGAGCGAAGGACAATTTAATTTATATGTGCTTCCGCTTGATGAATTAGCGAAAGATTCGTCGGCGAAACAACTGACTTCGACACCGAATTTCAAGTCCGACGCGCAGTTTTCGCCCGATTCAAAGGAAGTTTTCTACTTGGAAAACGGCAGAATCAACGTCGTCAGTCTTGATAAACGCGAAATTCGTCCGCTCGCGCTGAATTTTGATTTGAACGTCAATTTCGCGCAGGAGAAAATGGAAGTTTTCAATCAAGGCTGGCGTTATATGCGCGATAATTTTTTCGATGAAAAATTCAACGGCGTAAATTGGAACACTGTTTATCGAACTTACGAGCCTTTGATCGCAGGAGCAAGAACCGATGACGAAGTGCGCCGTTTGATGTCGCTGATGGTCGGCGAATTAAACGCTTCGCATTTGGGCGTTAGTTCACCGCCGAATCCGGCGACGCAAGCCGTGCCAATCGGCAAACTCGGACTCAGATTTGACCGCGCCGAATACGAAACAAACGGACGTTTGAAAATCACCGAAGTCATTGATTTATCGCCGTCGGCAGTCTCGCAAAATATCAAAGTCGGCGATTATCTAACGAGCGTTGACGGCGCGAAAATTGACCGCGCGACGAATCTGGACGAGCTTTTGGAAAACAAAGTCGGACGGCGTACGGTTTTGGAAATTTCTTCGTCGGCTGACGGCGCAAATAAACAAGTTACACTTAAACCAATCAGCACGGGCGCGGAGAAAAATCTGCTTTACCGACAATGGGTTGAAGATAATCGAAATTATGTGGCGAAAATCAGCAATAATCGGCTCGGCTACGTTCACTTGCCGGATATGTCGCAAAATTCTTTGTCGCAGCTTTATATTGATTTGGACGCGCAAAACGAAGGCAAAGAAGGTGTTGTCGTTGATATTCGCAACAATAACGGCGGTTTTATCAATCCGTATGTCGTTGACGTTCTGGCGCGGCGCGGCTATTTGAATTTTACTCAGCGCGACCAATGGACGACTCCGGCGCGTTCGTCGCTCGGACAGCGGGCGCTCGAACGTCCGACAATTCTCGTTACAAATCAGCATTCATTGTCCGACGCGGAAGATTTCACCGAAGGTTATCGCGCCTTGAAACTCGGCAAAGTTGTCGGCGAACCGACTGCCGGCTGGATTATTTTCACATCAAACGTCCGTCTTTTCGACGGCACGAATTTTCGCATTCCGTTTGTCAGAGTTACCGATAATAACGGCAAAACTCTTGAACTAAATCCGCGCCCCGTTGATGTTCAGATAACTCGTCCAATCGGCGAAACTTTGACGAATCAAGACAGCCAACTGCAAACCGCCGTGCGCGAACTTCTCGGGCAAATCGGTAAATAATGATCTGCAATTTTGCAGGTTTATCGGCAGAAACATCAAGCGAAGGATTTAATTGCAGAATTAGAATTCAGCAAATAAGGCAAAATTCTGCGTGTGATTAAGGACGCAAGTTTAAGGAGAAAATTATGGAAAAACAAAATGATGTAATGGCGATCCTGAAACTTTATGAACTGCGGCGCGAACCGGAAATGCGGGCGGCGCGGCAATGGTATTTTACAAACTTCGCTCCGCAGTCGGCGATGGATATTATCGCTATTTTTCGCGGCGGCGAACGTGCCAGCGCAAATTTTCGGATGATAACTTCGTATTGGGATATGGCTTCGTCATTCGTTCTGAACGGCGCGATAGACGAAAAAATGTTTTTCGATTCAGGCACCGAACATCTTTTCGTCTATTCAAAAATTCAGCCGTTT
>JBDTSO010000024.1:0-15840 GCA_039931085.1 Acidobacteriota bacterium
GCTTTCAACGACAAATCCGAACGCCGCGTTTCCGTTCACGCAATCGGCGGCACGACCAAAGCCGTCTGGCGCGAAGACGGCGAGATGTTAATTACAGGACGCGCGGATTTAGCTTTTTGCGGAGAATTTTGAATAAAATTCAATTGTAATTTTGATAAGAGGCGAAACCGTCAACCCGCAAACTAAAAGAAACTACACAGGATGTTAAAGAGAATTTATTTCGACATCACATTCAATAAATTGTTCGATTGCGCGTCATTTCTTCGCGCCTAAAACATCATTAACACTGATTACTTCAAAATGCGGATTGCTTTCAAAAAAATGCTTCAAACTGTAAGCGTGTCCCGCGCCGATTAGAAGCAGATAAGCGTTGTCTTTTTTATTAGTTTTCCGCAAGATATTAGTGAAAATATACAAATTGCGTTTATACCAAGTTGCGGTCAAATCCGTTCCCGTGTAATCGTCGCCTTTGCCGTCGCCGATGGCGTAATGTGTGTAATCGTAACTGCTGCGTAACATCTGGTCGGGCGAATTTAAAAAAAGCAAATAATCGCGCAATGAAACATCGGCTAATTTCGGCGCGGGTTTTTGGCGTTTGAGCGGATAGGCGAGATTGAAAAAGTCGGAATTTAATTCGGGCGAATCGTCGTCTTTGTGTTCTTCTTCAAACTTTTGAATTTTGCCATAATCCAATTGATTTGTCTGATCGTCAATGCAATAAACTTGATTTTGATTGAGTTTGGTGGCGAGCCGAACGCTGATTTGAAAAATCTCGTTGCGCGGTTGTTCCTTTAAAATTCCTTTTTTATAATCGCTTAAAATTTGATTCCAATAATCTTGCTGCGCCGGTTCGTTTTCGACAAAAATCTTGTCGGGTTTGAATCTTGCCAGCGATGCAACTACTTCGGCGATTTCCTTTTGCCTTTTTTGGGTTAATAAATCGGGAAAATCAGTTTTGTTAGCATCGTTTGTTTCGCCGAAATGAAATGTTCCGAGAATGATAATTTTGATTCGTTTCGGCTGTGTTTGTTGTGCAAACAAAACAGTTTGGACGGCGAAAAGCAGAATAGGAAGAATTAAAAATTGATGTATTTTCGTTTTCATAAAACTGTCAGAAACTATTATTAACAATTACCTCAAAACTACTCGGAATTTTTCAATAAAACCAACTCGTTGCTGATAATTCCGCGCACGATATAGAGTTTTTTGCCGTCCTGCGACCACGCAAAATTTAGAATTATTCCCGAATTAAAGTTTGTTATTTGCTTTCGCGGCGAACCGTCGAGCGGGAAATTATAGAGATTTTGAATATTTTGGGCGTTAATATAGGTGAGGTTTTTTCCGTCCGTCGTAAAATGATAGTTCCAGCCGAGCTTTTCATCCGTTTCTTTTTCGAGTTTGCCGATTTCTCCGCCGCTGACCGCCGTGATGCGGACGGTTCGGTTGTATTTATTCTCGCCCCGATTGTAAGAAAGCGTGGTGTAGGCAAAATGTTTGCCGTCGGGCGACAGGCGCGGCAAACTTCCCCATTTTTCGGTTTCACTAAAAAGCATTTCGGGTTCAACTCCGCCTTCAATCGGTATTTTCATCAAAACCGATTTGCTCAAATCCGATAATCTACGCGCGAAGATAACTGTTTTATTATCGGGCAAAATAAGCGGATTGCTGTCAAACGCATTTTCGGGTTTGGTCAACTGCGCGATGTTTTCACCGTTTGATTTCATCCGCCAGATGCCGCTGCGGTTGCGCGTGAAAACTGTCGTCTGTCCGTCCGGCGAGAGCGCGGCTTGCGAATTGAACGCATCGCCTTCGGTCAGAGATTTTTCGTCCTTGCCTTCGTTGCTGACCGTGAAAAGATTCGATTTGTCGTTATCCGATTTATTTATCAAAATTCTTCCGTCGGACATCGGCAGCAGAGTGTTTGAACCGACGAAAAGTTTATTTTCCGCGATCAATTGCTTTTGTTCCTTCGTCGCTTGATTCTGCATCCAAACGCTCGAAATGACATCCTGTTTCATCCCGACAATCGTTCCGGCATCGCTCGCTAAACTCATCATTACATAACCGTTTGCGTCATTCGTGATGCGCCGCGCCATATCGCCGTTCGGATAGAAAATTTCCCAAATCTGCGCCGGTTCTTGTTCGTTTGAGCCGCCGACCAGCAAAATATTTGCGCCGTCTTTCGTCCAGAAAATAGAACTTACGCCAAACCAATTTCTTTCGCCGAACACTTTTGATGTTTTGTCAGCCAGCGAAAAGATCAAAAGTTTGCTCTTGACGGATTCATCGCCGCCAATTTCGTCGGCAGCAAACAACAGTTTGTTTTCCGTTGGCGACCAGCTTATTTCGTTGACGGATTTTACCTGAAGCTGTTTGGAATCGGTGATGATTTCTTCATTACTGCCGTCGGCATTGGCGACGATGACGCTCATCACGTCGGTTTCGGCGTTGTTTCTGACAAAGGCGATTTTTTTGCCGTCCGGCGCGACGGCGACTTTGGAATCAACGTCGGCAATTATTTTTTTCGCCGTTCCGCCGAGCGTCGGCGTTTGATATAAATTTCCGACTCCGTTGTCAAGAATCAGATAATAAACATAATCGCCGTCGGGCGCGAAAACGGGCAGTTGCAGTCTTCCAGAAACCGGACTTTCCGCGATTTGCACGACGCTTCCGGTCGCCGTCTGGCGCACGGCAAGAGTGCGTTTTCCATTTTCGGAATTGATATACGCGATGTATTTTCCGTCCGGCGAAATTGTCGGATAACTACCGCCCGCCGCATCCGAAATTTTCGATATTTCAAGCCCTTCAAATCTCGGCGGCTTTTTTCCCCGAACGGCAAGCCACACGCCGAAAGCGATGATTCCCGCCAACGCGATGAAAACGAAAATAAACGGCAAAATGCTTCTTCTTCTGCCCATAAAATTTTCCGCCGCCGCGTTTTCGCCCGTTTTGCGCGTTTTCCGAAAATTCGCCGAATCAGCATTTTCAATCAGCAGCGTCGCATTTTCGCCGGAATCAAAGCGTTTCAAACTGCGTGTCGAATCAATCGCCGAATTTCCGTGTTCGAGATTGTAGCGCAATTCTTTGAGATCGAGCGCGAGGTCTTTGATATTTTGATAACGCTCGTCGGCTTTCTTTTTCAGCGTTTTGCGAATGATTCGGCTCAATTCTTCGGGCGCGTCATCAATAAATTCATCGAGCGGCGCGGGTTCGACGTGAATCAGCGCGGCGAGCGAATCACTGACCGTTTCGCCGTCGAACGGATTGCAACCTGTTACCATTTCATACAAAACAACGCCGACGCTCCAAACGTCGGTGCGCTCGTCAACAATTTTGCCGCGAGCCTGTTCCGGCGACATATACCGAACGCTGCCCAAAACCATTCCGTCCTGCGTCTGCACGAGCGGCAGAGTTTTGTCTTCCTCACCGCTTTGCCGCGCCGCCGGTTTCGCCAATCCGAAATCTAAAATTTTCACATAACCGTCGGCGCGAATCATTATATTTTCGGGCTTGATGTCGCGGTGAACGATATGCGCGGCGTGTGCGACCGCCAATGCTGAAACGATCTGTCCGGCAATTTTGACCGATTCAACAATCGTCAAATCATTGCGGCTGATTTTTTCTCTGAGTGTTTCCCCGTCAATAAATTCAGTGGCGATAAAAGCGCGTCCGGCAATTTCTCCGACCTCGTAAATCGTCAGAATATTCGGATGATTCAAAGCGGACGCGGCGCGTGCTTCCTGTTTAAAACGGCTCAATCTTTCCGCATCGGCAGAAAATTCGGCAGGCAAAAACTTCAACGCGACATCGCGTTCGAGTTCTTCATCACGCGCGAGAAAAACTTCGCCCATTCCGCCCGCGCCGATTTTTTGGCGAATTTCATATCGCCCAAACTTATTGCCTGAATTCATTTTATCTTACCGAAATTTTTATACTTTACAGTTAGACGGAAAACAATGGAAATTTACACTCACACCATTTTGCACAATTAATTTGCCAAAATAAAATTCAGCGAATTTCCGTT
Organism: Acidobacteriota bacterium; assembly: GCA_039931085.1. Classification (GTDB taxonomy): domain Bacteria; phylum Acidobacteriota; class Blastocatellia; order Pyrinomonadales; family Pyrinomonadaceae. The sequence goes on from JBDTSO010000024.1 coordinate 4,025, forward strand.
TTGTAAAATACTGCAAAAATATTTGTAATAAATAATTTTATATTTGATTTTTCGACAAATTTTTACGGAGAGTAAATGGCGTAACCTTCAATTTTTATTAACCAATATATGGCGCGGTGCCGGTGTCAACTATTTTCCAGACTTCGGATTCGGGAATGTAAAAAGGTTTTTTGGTGATGCGGATTCCTAAAGTTTCGCTTTGTTCGTCGTAAGCGGCGTTTAATTCGATGCCGAACGGACCTTTGATTTTAACGTCGTCGCCTTCTGGAATGGTGATTCCTTCTTTTGCCAAATCTTTTCGCAAATTGATGAGTTCTTCGCGGGAAATTCCGCTGTAATTTTTAAATTCAGGCATAGATTTAAAGTCAGAACCGTCTGCGGTAGCAGATGGTTTAAGTTTATCATTTGAATAATTTGTCTTTTGCTCAGAACGCGACATTCAACCGTCCGCTACCGCAGACGGTTCTGACAATTACAGATTTCTCAACAATTGAAAAGTATAAATTCCCGTATCGTGTCCGTCGCTGAAATTGAAATTCAGCGCGTAGCGACCGACAATTCCGATATTATTGAACGTCAGATCGTCGGCGATTTTTTTGTCGTCTAAAATTTTCTCGCCCGTCCATTCGTTAATACAACTCGCGCACGGACACGCTTTTCTCAATTGAGCGGCGTTGTAAACAGTTTGTTTGCCGTCCGACCAGACAATCGAGAGTTCGGAATCGCTTTCTTCAGTGATTTGTGAAGGTTCGATCATTCTAATTTTTCAGGTTTTGTTCGACATCGCTCGCCGTTACGTCGTAATGCGAAGCGTGATAGATGGGTTTTCCGTCTTTGATGACCATTGCCTGCGGCGATTCGTGGCGAATGCCGGATTTTTCGGCTAACGCGGTCGAAACATTTTTCGCGTGTTGGACGACAATAATATTTATATCGGCATCGGCATTGGAAATTTCCCGATGAACTCCCGCGCTGATCGGGCAAGTCAGGCTGTGTTTGAAAAGCGCAACCGGCTTTTCGTTCGATTGTTGGAAGAGTTCGTCTAATTCTTCGGTTGAATTTATTTCGTTAAATCTTGCTTTCATATTTTAATTATAGCTTCCCGCCCCACGAAAAGCATTCGGCGGCGGCGGTTGATTGTTAAATTGATTATTAGACGACGGAAAAACTTTGCGGTAAGCGACCATAAATGCGGCGAACATAATCGGAATGACAAAGTAAGTACCGATGCCGCAGGTAATAATTCCCGGTATCAGCATCAAAATATAACTTAAACCGACCAAACCCGCGATTCCGCCTAAATTTTGCCAAACGGCGCGTGCGCTCAACTTTACAGATTCCAACGCCGACATTTTGCGGTCAATAATCAGCGGAAAGGAAAATATTAAAAGCGTGTGCAGACACACCATAATTACGGCGACGATCACGTCAAATATCGCCGCGCTCACAAATAAGCCCATCGCTTCGTCGGGACTGAGATTTGGTCCCGCTACCAAAGCCAAAATTATCGGAACGTAAATTATCCCGAAGACAATGAACATCGGCACGACAATTAAAAGCGTAACTATAAGACTCGGCAACATAAATGAAAAGCCTTTCCAAAGATCGTCAAAAGAAACTGTTCCGGTATCAATTTTCCGCAAAAAACAGTAATAAATGCCGCAAAGCATCGCGCCGAGCAAAATATACATACTAAATCCGCCGATCAGCATTCCGACAAGGGAAATGGCGAAAAGTATCCAATAATCGCTTTTTATCAATTCCCAGCCTTCTTTGAAACATTCGACGGGATGAATAACTCCGGTTTGAAATTCAGGATTGTACATTTTGGCGCAACCTCTCTAGTTGTAAATTTTTTCGATATAATCTTTGACCATTCTATCACTGGAAAACTGTGGTGTTAAAGTTACCAGCGCGTTTTTCATTCGCCGAATCCATTCGCTCTGCAAATTGTTTTCATCTTTGGCGTAATAAGCTGGAATGATTTCGTTTTCCAGAACCTGATAAAGCGATTCGGCATCTTCCGCGTCAATCGTTTCCTGCGATTTTTCATCGTCGTCGCGCAGAACGCCGATTGAAAAACCGTTTATTTCGTTGTAGCCTTCGATCCACCAGCCGTCGAGAATCGAGAAATTCAAGCCGCCGTTCATCGCCACTTTCTGACCGCTCGTGCCGCTGGCTTCGAGCGGACGGCGCGGAACATTCATCCAAACGTCAACGCCCTGAACTAAATATCGCGCCACTTCCTGATCGTAATCTTCAATAAAAACCGCACGTTTCTGCCAAGCGGAATTTTCGTCCAAACTCAATAAATTCTGCAAAAGTTTTTTCGCGCCGCGATCCTGCGGATGCGCTTTTCCGGCGAAAACAAACTGCACGGGTTTTTCGGCATTGTTGATTATTTTCAAAAGCCTGTCCAAATCCGACAAAATCAGATTCCAGCGTTTATAAGCTGCAATTCGCCGCGCAAAACCAATCGTTAAAACGTCAGGCGAAAAAAGTTTGCTCGTGTTTTCGTGTTCGTTAATCGTGTCGTGCAAGCCGGTTTCGGTTGAAAAAGTTTTCAAACGAATGAACGAAATCAAAAGCTGTTTGACTAAAAGATGCGCGTCCCGGATTTCAGCGTCAGGGATTTTTTCAATCGCTTCGCACCACTCCGATTCATTGTGTATAATTTCCGCCCAATTTTTGCCGATGTGTTTTTCGTAAAGCGACTGAAAAACCGGCGCGACCCACGTCGGCGCGTGAACGCCGTTCGTGATGTGCGTGATCGGCACGTCTTCGGGTTTCGTGTCTTCGGGAAACATTTTCAACCACAAATCGCGCGAAACTTCGCCGTGTTTTTCGCTCACGCCGTTTGCCGAGCGCGTCATCCGAATCGCCAGCGGTGTCATTCCGAACCATTCTTTTTCGTCCTCGGGATTTGTGCGTCCGAGCGCGAAAAGTTCTTTTTCGGAAATTTTCAGCGAGCTAATAAATCCCGCATCGAAACAGTTTCTGATTTGTTCGGGTGGAAATGTGTCGTTGCCCGCTTCGACCGGCGTGTGTGTCGTGAAAACGCATTTTTCCTTGACGGCAGAAACCGCGTCGGTGAAACTCGCGTTTTCATTTTCAGCGAGAAATTCCCGCGCCAGTTCCAACGTCAAAAACGCCGAATGTCCTTCGTTTAAATGATAAACCGACGGTTCGACGTTGAGTTCGCGCAGCAGCCGAACGCCGCCGATGCCGAGAATTTTCTCCTGCACGATCCGCGTTTCCGTATCGCCGCCGTAAAGGTGTCCGGTTATCAGGCGGTCGGTTTCATTATTTTCGGGAACATTCGTATCGAGCAGATAAAGCAAAATTCTGCCGATTTTCGCTAGCCACGTCTGCGCGTAAACTTCGCGCCCGCGAATGTGAACCATCGTTAAAATCCGCGCGTCGTTTTCATTTAAAACCGGTTGCAAAGCAAGTTGATTATCAAAGGAATCGAGATATTTTTCTTCCTGAAAGCCGTCGTGCGCGATTTTCTGGCGGAAATAACCGTAACGATAAAAAAGTCCGACGGCGACGAGCGGCACATTTCCGTCGCTCGCTGATTTCAAATGATCGCCCGCCAAAATGCCGAGTCCGCCGGAGTAAATCGGCAGGGAATTGTGAACGCCGTATTCGGCGCAAAAATACGCGACCGGATTTTCCGGCGTGATTTTGCCGAAACTGTTTGGTTTTTGAGAATGATAATTTTCAAATTCTTCGACAAAACGATTCAATTTTGCGACATATTCGGCTTCGTTCGCCTTTTGCCAGAGCTGCAAGCCTTTAACTTTTTTCAGCATAATGCGCGGATTTTGTTCGCATTCTTCCCAAAGTGTCGGCGCGAGTTCGCTGAATAGTTTCGCTCCGTCCGGTTTCCAAGACCAGAAAAAATTCCACGAAAGCGTTTCCAAAAATTGAAGATTTTCAGGTAGTTCGCGTCTAAAGTTGAAATCTTTCTTAAAACTTTGTTCGGGTTCTAAGCCAAAGGCTGGCTGCATATCTGTAAATGTTTCAGATGAAATTTCTTTCATATTAAATGTGTTCGATAAATATTGTCGTTTAGTTTCGTTGGAATTTATGAATGAATTTGTTTAGTTAATAAGGAAAGTAAAATTATTATCCATAATTTGAGCGGTCTTGGCAATTACTTGAGACGCAAATTCAAAAATCCTGATGTTTTACAAATTTTTCAGCGTCGGCGGCAGAGAAGAAAACGAGATTAACTTGTTTGATGCTTTCATTTTGCGCGAGAAAATTTCTAATTGCGTGAGATGCAATCTCTGCAGCTTCCTGTTTCGGATAATTAAACGCGCCGGTTGAAATTGACGGAAAGGAAATCGTTTCCAAATCATTTTCAACTGCCAAAGCAAGCGAGTTTACATAACAATTCGCCAGCAGTTCTGCATCTTTATCTTGATTCCTGCCGTAAATTGGACCGACTGTGTGAATCACAAATTTTGACGGTAAATTTCCGCTCGAAGTAATGACGGCTTTGCCCGTCGGCAAACCGTTCGGGAATTTGTCGCGTCGAATTTCCTGACATTCTTCTAGAATTTGTCTCCCGCCCGCATCGTGAATCGCGCCGTCTACACCGCCGCCGCCAAGCAATGTCGAATTTGCCGCATTAACAATCGCGTCCGTTTTTTCCTTCGTGATGTCGCCGACTTTGATAATTACTTTCTCGTTTAGAAATTCTTGTTTCATCAATCTGGAATTTGAAATTTGGGATCTTGAATTATTTCTTAACCACAACCCGCGCACTTCCGACATTTCCGTTCACATCAAAAACGCGCAATGCAATCGTATATTCACCAACATTTTTTAACGGAACTTCCAAATTGTAACGCTCTTTCGGGCTGTCGGAAATGCCGTCGGCGGCGAAAACGGCTTGCCACTGTCCGCCGTTGACGCTGTATTCGGCGCGGTTCAGGTAACTTGCCGCGTCATTTGCTTCAAATGAAATACGCGCCTTGTCGCCGACAATTTGCGGCGTTCCGACGGTGGAAATCGTCGGCGGCGTGTTGTCAATATCTATCGGTTCGCTTACTCTTTCGCCCGTCAAAGCCAGAGAAACCGGATTTGACGGCGAATCTTTGGCGACAATTTTGAAAATATAACGTCCGTCGGCGAGTGCCGCGCCGTCAATCGTGAAAAAATTGTCTTCTAAATTTTCGCGCAGAAGTTTAAAATTCGTTTCGCCGACTTCACGATAATAAACGTCGTATAAAAGTTTGTCATTATTGCGGTCTTCTGCCGTCCATTGCAGTGAACGCGCACCGCGCAGATAAACCTTGCGCGGCGGAACATTAAACGTCGGCGGCAAACCGAAATCAACCGGATTCAGTCCTGAAAGTTCGATATTCGGATCAATCTGCACCGCCGGATTTGCCAGCAAACCGATGTTTGTCGGCAAAATTTGAATCGAAAGAACTTCCGGCGCGATATTTCTCGCCAGATACGAAATGTTTACTTCGCTCAATGCCGCCGAATTTTTCAAAATCGCCCGCCATTGCAGATATTTCGCCTTTGGACTTGTAACTTGAGTTCCTTTTTGGTCGGTGTAATTCGCGCTCCAACTGCTCCACGTTTCATCCGGTTTATTCGTGTTCCCGCTGCGCGTTTGCAAAACGACATTTCCGGTTGAACGCCACCAAATTCTGCCCCAACTAGCGTTTGTTTTGGCGTTCAAAACCGACGATTCGTAACTGCCATCAGCAATTGTTTCCGTCCCGAAACGATAAAGTTTGCCTTGATTGCTCGATGTCGCGTAAATTTGATTGCCGCGCGATTTTAGAGTTGAAATTTGTCCTTCGTCCGATTGCAAAAGTAGAGTTTCGCTTCCGTCGTTTTGGACGGAATAAACTCTGCCTTTGTCGGAAGTGCCGATAAACACACCGCTTCCGTTCGGATTTGCCGCGATTGAAAACGCCGTAACAGTTGGCGAATTCCAGATAATATCGTTTCCGCCGTCAGGCAAAATCCGATAAACCGCCGATTTTGCGGTTGATAAATCATACAGACTTTTCGGAGTCGGCTCAGGTGTCGGCGTTGCTACATTTGCTTCGGTAGTTTCCGGCGTTGGCGTTGTTACTGGCGTATCCGCTTTGGAAGCCGAAGCCGCGTCGCTGACGGCTAAAACATAAACCGAACCGTCCGCACCGACGGCGATGTCGTGGATTTCTCTTAAATTTGAATCAAGCAAAGCAAACGGTTTTCCGTCCGGCGAAAAGCGCAAAACCAAGCCGTTTGAATCAGTTCCGGCATAAAGATTTCCTTGTTTGTCGGTTGCCAGCGAAATAATATGCGTTTCGCTCGTATCAAAAAGCAGCGAACTTTCCGGCGTTGCATTCGCCGATTTTACTTTATAAATTTTACCGTTTTCGCCCGTTCCTACCGCCAAACTTCCATCATTTAAAACCGCCAGCGACCAGATATATTTTTCCTTCGGTTCAAAAAAAACTTCCGCCGTGCCGTTTGCCGAAATTCGATAAACTTTGCCGTCGGGCGAAGTTCCGGCATAAAGTTCACCGTTTTTGCCGATTGCCAATGCCTGCACATTCAGTTCATTCGTGTCGTAAAAAAGCGAACTTTTTCCGCTTGCGTCAACTTTATAAATTTTGCCGTCGCTGCCCGTTCCCAAAAATGCGTTGCCGTTTGCATCAATCGCGCTCGACCAAACGTAAGATTGTTCGGTGTTATAAATCTGCGTCAATTTCGGTGCGAGTGTGATCGTGCCGTTTTCATTGATCGAAACGCCTTTTGCATCGCCGCGTAAAACTTCGGCGCGGGTGTTGACCGACCAAATCGCCGGTTCGCTTGCTTTTGCCGCTAAAACACACAGGAAGATTATAAATGCGAGATTGATAAATTTTTTCATTAAATATTTTGTGCCAGATAAACTAAATTTTCTTCGCCTTTGTAAATTTCGATGCCACGTTTTGCGAACCCGATTTTTTCCAAAACCTTTTGAGAAGCCGCGTTTTCCAAATTGGTCAGCGCAATTATTTCACGAAAACCTAATTTATTGAAACCGTAAACTGTTGCGGCTTCGGCAATTTCCGTCGCATAGCCTTTACCCCAAGATTTTTGTCTGAAAAGATAGCCGAGTTCGATTTCATTTGTTTCGGCAATGCGCCCGAAACCGCACGTTCCGACAATTTCGCCGCTTGATTTCTCGACTACTTTCCAACGGCAGAACCCATTTCCCCGTTCGCCTTTTTTCATCGAATCAAGAAACTTACGCGTTTTTTCGAGGTTGAAAGGCTTTCCGTCGTCAATATGCCGCACGACTTTCGCGTCCTGCAAAATTTCAAACAGCGCATCGCAATCGCCATCCGACCAGTTTTGCAACAGTAATCTTTCAGTTTCCAAAATCGTATTCATTCGACATTTTGTAATTTCACAAAAATTTGAGTTATTTTTTCGCAGCTTTTTCCGTAACTTTTTCAGTTTCGATCACCGACTGTTTTATTGATTCGGGCAATTGGCGCATATCGCCGATGACTTTGCTCAATTCTTCAGCGTCGCCCGTAATCAGCAGTGCGCTTCGGTATCTCGTAAAATAAGACCAGAACCATTCGCTCAAAACCCACAATCGGCTGCGAAATCCGATCAGCGAAATAATATGCACGAACAGCCACATCAGCCATGCGAAATAGCCGGAAAATTTCCAGTTTCCGATTTCGGCGATAGCCCTGTTGCGCCCGATTGTCGCCATACTTCCTTTGTCAAAATATGTGAAATTTTCACGCGGTTCGCCTTTTGTATCACGCAGAATATTCGCACAGGCATTTTCCGCCATCTGCATTGCGGCGGGCGCGACTCCCGGCACGGGTTCGCCGTTTTCCTGTTTTAACGAAGTCATATCGCCGATAACGAAAACGTTTTTGTGGTCGGGAATTGTCAAATCTTTATTGACGAAAACCCTGCCCGCTTTATCGGTTTCCGCGCCGAGCGATTTTCCGAGCGGAGACGCGGCAACGCCCGTCGCCCACAGCGCGACGCTCGATTCGATCCATTTTTCGCCGACCTTTATTCGTCCCGGTTCAACATCCGTAACCATACTGTTCGTATAAACTTCAACGCCCAAATCGCGCAGTTGCTGTTCGGCTTTGATCGAAAGTTCTTCCGAATAAGTCCCCAAAACGTGCGGCGAACCTTCAAAAAGCATCACGCTCGCTTTGGTCGTGTCAATCGCCTTAAAATCACTCGCCAACGCCTGCCGCGCAATGCCGGCAATCGCTCCGGCGAGTTCAACGCCGGTCGGTCCGCCGCCGATCACGACAAAATTTAAAGGCTCGTGCGTTCCGGTCAAAACCGCCTGGTGTTCGGCGATTTCAAATGCAAGCAGTACGCGCCTCCGAATTTCCAGCGCGTCTTCGATGGTTTTCAAACCCGGCGCGAGTTTTTCCCATTCGTCGTGTCCGAAGTAAGCGTGTCTTGCGCCCGCCGCGATGATTAAATAATCGTAGGAAATTTCTTCGCTGAAAAGTAATTTTACGGTCTGCTTTTCCGTATCGAATCCAATCGCTTCGCCCAAAACCACTTCAATATTTTTATAACCCTGCAAAATGCGCCGAATCGGTGAAGCGATTTCTCCGGGCGATAAAACGGCAGTTGCCACCTGATAAAGCAAAGGCTGAAATGTATGATGATTTTTTTTATCAATAATCGTAACTTTGACCGGTTTGTCTGCTAGCTCTTTCGCTGCTTCCAAACCGCCGAAGCCGCCGCCGATAATCACAACTCTTGGTTTGGTTTCCATAACACAACCCTCCTCTATTTAATGAAATGCTTGTGAAAATTATCTCATACACCGACATATTTTGCATAAATAGAACGTGCAATCGAAGCATCGTCCGTGCCGCGAATAATCGCCCGCGCATCTTTAAAAACGGTTAATTCGTAATTTTCAACTTTCAGCCGCAAAAGGTATTCGTTGATTTTTATTTCGCCGACGTTTTTTAATTTCTCCGCGAGATTTGGCAGGTCAATGTTTGAAGCGTTCGACGGCATAATCTGCACGGCATCGCGTCCGCAGAGTACGGCGGCAAAATCGGCGTTTTCCGCGTCGAGCATTTCAAAAATCTTTTGTCCGCAAACGGCACAGTCAGGATTCGGTTTGCCCAATTTAATTTTGCGCCAATCATTTTGCCAAACGTCGAACTGCATCAGAGATTTGTGCAAAGCGTCGGTTTGATACGTCAAAATCTTCAACGCTTCGGTAACTTGAACGGCGGAAATAGTCGTAATAATCGGCATAATCACGCCCGCCGTGTCGCACGTCGCCGCGCTTCCGGCTGACGGCATTTCTTCAAAAATACAGCGCAGACACGGCGTTTTGTGCGGAAAAATTGTCATCGTCGCGCCGTAACTCGAAACTGCCGCGCCGTAAATCCAAGTTTTATCGAGTTTGACGCAGGCTTCGTTGAGCAAATAACGTATCTGAAAGTTGTCCGTGCCGTCAATTATCAAATCAACGTCTTTGATGAAATCTTCGATGTTTGAATGATTAATGTCGGCGATGATCGCTTCGACTTCTATTTCGGAATTGATTTCCGCAAGGCGTTTTTTCGCTGCAATCGCTTTTGGCAATCTTTCCTTTGCGTCTGATTCAGAATAAAGAGTTTGTCTTTGTAAATTCGTAAATTCGACAAAATCACGATCAACAATTCGCAGAAAACCAACGCCGGCACGAGTTAGCATTTCCGCGTGAGCCGCGCCCAACGCGCCCGCGCCGACGAGCATAACTTTCGAATTTAATAGTTTTTCCTGACCTTTTTTGCCGATTTCTTTAAATAGAATTTGGCGGCTGTATCTTTCGTTCATTTAATTTTAGAGTTTAACAAATGAGTTAGGTAATACTTAAATTCTGCAAAGAAATAATTAACATTTTTTAAGTATTTCTTTACAAGTCTGCTAAAATTTCGATAAAGTATTAGTTACAGGTATTCTCTGTCAATGTTCTATGATGACTATCGAAACGACACAAACAGTCCTGCTGACGGTTTGGAAAGACGGCACGATTCGCGTTGAGGGCACTCGTCTGTTGATTGATATGATCGTAGGCGCACATAATCGCGGAATATGTCCCGAAGAAATTTTTGAGTCCTTTCCTTCCGACATTTATACGGTTGCAGATATTTATTCGATAATTGCATATTATTTAAAAAACAAGTCAAAGGTAGATAAACATTTGGCAAAGCGCGAAAGCGAAGCTGAAAAGGTTTGGAAAATTCTCGAAAAAGATAAAGGTTATCAGGCAAGAATAAACGAACTAACTAAATTTAGAGAAAATAGGTGAGGAAAGTATAACTTTATTGGAATTAAAGACGATTTTAGGATAACCTGAGGTCGTTTTTTATGATTAAAGTCCTTACTGATCAAAATTTTAACGGTAAAATCTTACGCGGACTCAAACTTCGTATTCCTGAACTCGACTGCATCGCAACTTATCAAATCGGTTTGCAAAAAATACACCGACCCAAAACTTTTAGATTGGGCTGCAAATGAAAACCGTGTGATTTTAACGCACGACGCAAGGACATTTCCTGTTTTCGCTTACGAAAAAATGTTGAAAGGCGAAAAGATAAGCGGCGTAATTGTCGTGTCGGATCAAACTCCGATTGGCAAAGCGATTGACGATTTGGAACTTATCATTCTCGGAAAATTCGAGAACGAGTGGGAAAACACTATAACGAGAATTCCACTTTAATTTAAAAGCTAATTTTTATTCTCTAAAACTTTATCAATTTTTTGCAAAACACTTTCGACATCAACGCTTAAAATACATTTCGGTTCGTCAAATTCTTTGCAAAAATAACCGGCACACGGCTGACACGGCAGTTTTTTGTAAACGATTTCCGACTTTCCGTTTGCCCAAGGTCTCCAATGATTGATGTTTGACGAGCCGAAAATGACGACGCTCGGCGTTTCGACAGCAACTGCAATGTGTGCGATTCCCGAATCGTTGCCAATGAAGATTTCGGCACGTGAAGCTAAAGCAGTTATTTCCGGCAAGGTTAAGTGAGTAAAGGCGCGAAAAAAAGTCGAAGTCTTCTCGTTTATTTCATTGATAACTTTTTCCTCATTCGGAGTAGCAACAACAACGGAAAAAATGCCGCGCGACGCAAGATAGTCAATTACTTTTGCGAAATTTTCAGTCGCCCATTGTTTCGTATCAAAAGCGGCAGCCGGATGAATTAGCGCAATTTTTTCCCCGTCAATTCCGTAAATGTGAAGAACCAAATCCATTTCTTCCTCACTTTTCTTAGTAACAAGCAAACGGCTTTTCGGTTTGTCATCAACCGGAACGCCGACAAATCCCAACAGTGCAAGCTGCTGTTCGGCGGAATGCGTATTTTCTTGCTGCCAGAAATCGGAAGCCGACGAAAGTAGATGATTATAGAGAAAATTATATTGATATTCGGAATAACCGACGCGGTGTTTTGCTCCGCTGGCGCGAACAAAAAATGTCGCCGTCGTTCCGCCGTGCAGATTGATGGCGACATCGTACCTGTTTCGCCGAATTTGCCAAGCGGTTTCAAGACGTGATTTACTGCTTTTCCGCGAAACGGTCAACACATTATCAACCGCGTCGAAATTGTCCAAAACCGGCGCGACCCAATCTTCGAGCAGAATATCAATCTGCGCTTCGGGCAAAAATCTTCGCAATGCAATGAGCGAAGGCGTTGCCAAAACCGTGTCGCCGATTGAGCGCAGACGCACGATCAAAACGCGCCGCACATTTTGCCAATCAATGTTCATAATGGAAAATGGAAAATGGAAAATGGAAAACATTT
>JBDTSO010000025.1:0-15819 GCA_039931085.1 Acidobacteriota bacterium
CCGAATCATCCGGCGATCTATGTTGATTTTATTACGTTCGGCGCACTTTTCGCCATCGCTTTTATCAGCGCGAAACTGGCGTTTCGGATTCAATATATAATTATGGCGGTCATCGCCGTTTCGCTCATTTCGATTTTCGCCACGGTTTTTACCGGCACAATGGAATATTCGCCGACTCTTTGGGGTTCGTTTCGCGGTTTTCCCGAAAACAATTTTGCCGGAACGAATTTTTGGTTTGTGTTCGCCGTATTTTTTCCGGCGGCAACCGGAATTATGGCGGGCGCGAATATGTCCGGCGATTTGAAAAACCCGAGTCGAAGTGTGCCTTTAGGAACTTTGGCGGCAATCGGTGTCAGTTATGTGATTTACGTCGCCGTCGCCGTCTGGCTTTCGATGGCTGCCGCGCCGAAGGAATTAATCGAAAGTTATACGACTTTGATTGACCGTTCATACTGGCAGCCCGCCGTTATCGCCGGACTTTTGGGCGCGACGTTTTCTTCGGGTTTGTCATCGCTCGTCGGCGCACCGCGCATTTTGCAGGCACTCGCCGATCACGGTTTAACATTTTACGGCAAAGATTGGCTGGCGAAAAAATCGAGCGGCGGCGAACCGCGCAACGCGCTTTTTTTCACGGGAATAATCGTGGTCGTCGCTTTGATGATGCGCGAATTAACGACGGTCGCGGCGTTGATTACGATGTTTCTGCTGTTGACTTACGCGGTTTTGAACGGCGTTTTGTTCATCAAGCAAAGTCTCGGTTTAATCAGTTTTCGCCCGACTTTTCGCGTCCCGAAATTTATTCCGATTGTCGGAATGCTCGGCTGTCTGGTTTCGATGTTCATCATCAACCCGATGTTTAGCATCGTCTCCCTGCTCATCGTTTTTGTTTTGTATTATCTGATGCGCCGCAGAAATTTGGATTCGCCGTTCGGCGATGTGCGAAGCGGACTTTTGATTTCGACTGCCGAATGGTGGGCGCGGCGCATCGCGCAGCTTGCCGAACAAAAAGGTCGTGCGTGGAAACCGAATCTTCTTATTCCGGTTGAAAACGCCCAGAATTTTCGCGGCAGATTTCATCTAATTTACGACATTGCTTATCCGAAAGGCTCGGTTTATTTGCTCGGAATGGCGAAAGATTTTTATGAAACACCGCTCAAAGATGAAATGCCCGATTTGAAAAAATCGCTTGAAGATGCAGATATTTTCGCTTATTCGACTATTATCGAATCAAAAAATTTCGGTAACGATATGCTAACGACGATGCAAGCAGTCAGCGGTTCTTTCCTGCGCCCGAATTTGCTTTTTCTGCCGCTTTTCATAAGCAGCGACGAAGGGCGCGAACAGGATTTGGAAAAAATTATCAAGCGTGTCAAAGAAAGTCATCTGGGCGTGATTTTATTTGCCGAACATCAAAAAGCACGGCTCGGACATCGCCAAAAAATCAATGTTTGGATAACAGATCAAAGCCCGGATTGGGATGTCGCGCGAAAAGAGAGCAATCTCGATTTACAGCTTCTGCTGGCTTATCAAATCGCGCAGAATTGGACAGGCACAATCAATATTTTAACGGCAATCGGCGAAGAAAAATATCAAGAAACGGCGGAAGAATATTTGGAAGATTTAATTGTGTATGCACGTCTGCCGCGTGCCGAAGTCGAAGTTTGTGCGGGCGATTTCAAAAGTTGTCTGGAAAACGCGCCGCGTGCGGATTTGAATATTTTCGGTTTGTCAGACCAGATTGATTTCGATTTTTTCCGCCAAATGGTAGAAACCACAAAATCAACCTGCATTTTCGTCCAAGATTCCGGCGAAGAAAATGTTCTGGCTTAATACCGTCGAATTTTTGATATAATTTCACTGACAAACGAAAATCGAATTTTGATAATAAATTATGAAAGCAATTTGGAACAACGAAATATTAGCGGAATCGAACGAAACAATCGTCATCGAAGGAAATCACTATTTTCCGGCGGATTCCATCAACAAAGAATTTTTCAAACCGTCTGAAACACATTCGGTTTGCCCGTGGAAAGGCACGGCGAGTTATTACGATGTCGAAGCCGGCGGCAAAACCAACAAAGACGCGGCGTGGTTTTATCCCGAAGCGAAAGATGCGGCAAAGGAAATCGAAAACTACGTAGCGTTTTGGAAAGGTGTTGAAGTCCTCGCGTAAAATTCTTTAATCAACCGGAAAACACAAATGATATAATTTTTTCGAGGTAAAAAATGGGACAAATAATTATTGATCTGCCATTGCGCGTCAAACGGCATTACAAAATTGACGACGTGGAATCAGCCAATAAACTGCTGGATGATTTGGAAAACACGGCACAGCCTGCCGAAGACATCGCGGAAAAATTGACTGCCGAAGATTTAGCCGACATTCGCGCCGCCGAACGCGCCCACGAAAAAGGTGAATTCGTTGCGTGGGAAGAAGCCGAAGCGTTTTTGGATACGTTGAAATAGCCAATGGAATATAAAATCCAAGTTGAAAAATCAGCTTTAGAATAATCAGCCAAAATCGAAAAACCGGCGCGGGGAAAAATTCGCGCCGCGATTAATGAAAGATATTGAAGCCGATATGAAATTTTAGAGTCCAAGTTTAATTTTTATTTGTTTTACAAAGGTAAAATATAAATTTTGGACTCCAAATCCTATGGGTGAATTTTTAGCTGATTAAATTTTGCCCAATCATTTACCTTAGAATCTTTTATATACCAACATTATCAAGTATAACAACAATGCCAATACAGGTAGTATATAAGTCCAACCAGCCAACCACGCTGCTTCTTTTTTGAAGCTAAATCTCAAAATTTTGTTTTTCATTATTTTTCTCTTTCAATGAAGAAAGATTAAGCCATATATCCATCAAATGCACTACAAGGGACACTACAAAAAATGTTACAACCTGAAAGGAGAAAAACACCTGCTCCCGCTGAACAGCTACAACTATTGGTGTGTCCACCATCACAGACAAATATAATAATACCAAAACCAATTGAGAAGGTTTGCTATGCAGGTCAGAACCGTCTGCGGTAGCGGACGGTTTAACTTAGCGATTTGAGCCGTTTATCAAAAGTTCAAAAGATAATCTTCAACCGTCCGCTACCGCAGACGGTTCTGACTTAAAACACCAATTAAAATGGTTTTGGTATAAGTATACCCGTTCTCCAGCACATTACATTACATTTGCCGAGAAGTTCAAATTCAAACTCGTTACTATCGCGCTCAGCTTTTTGTAGTGATTTAGTAGTAACTATTTGCTGTAGTTTCGTAAAGTTCATAACTGTAGAACGCAACATATTTAACTGCGGAGTATTAAATAGTTTTTCATCTTCCGATTTAAATTTGCTCTTTAAATCTTCTAAACTATTACCAAAATTATTTTCAGGAATTGCTGAAAAAGATTCCCAAATATCTCCATTTGCTATATCAATGCTTAGAACCTTTTTTACACTCTCGCAATTTTGCTTCTCAGAAGAAAGCTGTAAAACCATTTTTGAAACACTTCCATTTGAGGATACAAGTTCAAAAAAAACTTTGCCGTTATTTTCACTTTTCTTGATTTGAACAGATTCTTCCTTGCCTTGAGATTGAATCTTGTACTCTGTTATATCTTGAGATTTTGCTCTAATCGTGACTGATGCTGTTTGATTCTTTGATTCATCGTATAAATCCACTGTAACTTCCGAAAGATTTTTAGCTTTCAAGGCAAAAAATTTGACTTTATCACCGGATAATTCTTGATGGGCTTCTTGAATTTCTTGAGAGAAATCTTCTACTCTTATTGGTCTTTTCGAGGTGCTTTTTTGCGCTAAAATAGAGGTTGGAGCGATTGTGATTAGAGCAGTCATCATCGCCACTGTTAATAAAACTAACGAGATAGTGTTTTTCATTTTGTCTCCTTATATGAAATTTGTGTTGAAATATGAAATTTGTGTTGAATTAAAGGGTTTCTGCTTAAAGGCAGTCAGTCTTAGGTTTTAATTAATGACTTACCATCTGAATAACCACAGAAAAAAAATTGTCAAGGTCATTTCAAACAAATTTTATTATGCCATTTTAAATTGTATTATTTAAATTTTATGAATAACTATTTTCTAGCAACTTTAGAATACGGAAAAATGCTCGCGCTCGTGGCTCGAAACGCAAACACGCCGATGGGCAGAGGTTATTTGGAAAATTTACAGCCGTCGGCGAATCGTTGGGAACTCGAACGGGATTTGCGGGCGGTTGCCGAAACGCTTTTTTTGATTCAAAAGGATGTCAATTGGAGTTTCAGCGAGATTTTTGAACCGTCGGAGGCGATTGCGGTTTTGAAAATTCAAAACGCCGCGCTCGAACCTGTTTCGCTTTTGGAAATCACGCGGCTGTGTAATCAGGCACTTTTCGCGCGTTCGGCAATTTCGCCCGAAAAAGACAATGCGCCGACGTTGTGGCAAACGGTTGAAAATCTGCCGCCGTCGCTATTTGAAGTCATCGGCAAAATCAATAAAAAACTGCTTCCGAGCGGCGAAATTGACGATTCTGCTTCGCCTGAACTGGCGCGTTTAAGACGCGAAATAAACGCACAGCGCGGGCGTTTGCAGAAATCGCTGGAAATGGCAATGCGAAACTCCGGTGCGGCGATTCAGGATGAAATTGTAACGCAACGCAACGACCGTTATGTGATTCCCGTCAAGGCTGATTTTCGCGGCAAAATCCAGGGCGTGGCGCACGGATTTTCGTCAAGCGGCGCGACGGTTTTTATCGAACCGCTCGAAGTGATTGAAGCCAATAACGAACTGCAAAACTTAAAAGGCAAGGAAGAACGCGAAGTCGCGCGGATTTTGTTTAGTTTGACCGAAGATTTGCGCCAACAGCTTCCGGCAATCGAAGCGGCAGTCAAAGCCGTCGCCGAATTAGATTTCGTCAAAGCCAAAGTCATATTTGCCAGAAAATTTAACGCAATTGTGCCGCAGATTTCCGACGATGAAACTTTAGATTTAATCGAAGCGCGTCATCCGATTTTGGAAGAAAACTTGCGAACGTCAGAACCGTCTGCGGTAGCGGGCGGTTTAAGTTCCAATGAAAAGAATGGTGCAAAAACTGTAAAACCATCCGCTACCGCAGATGGTTCTGACAAAGATCAAAGACCAAAAACCAAAAACCAAAAACAGGAAATCGTTCCGGTTTCATTTCAATTAACCAAAGAAAAAAGCGTGATGATAATTTCCGGCGCAAACGCGGGCGGGAAAACCGTTGTGATGAAAACGGCGGGATTATTGAGTCTGATGGCGATTTCCGGTTTGCCCGTTCCGGCGAAAGCGGCGCGAGTTCCGTTTTATAAATCGGTTTTGGCGGACATCGGCGATCATCAAAGTTTGGCGGCGAACCTTTCGACATTTTCGTCGCACATTTCAAACATCGCCGGAATGATGAGCGAATGCGTCGCGCCGTCGCTCGTTTTATTGGATGAAGTCGGCACGGGAACTGACCCGGACGAAGGTTCGGCATTGGGCGTGGCAATTGTTGATTATTTTCGCCGAAAATGCCGCGCGCAGGTCGTCGCTTCGACGCATTATCGCGGTTTGAAAATCTACGCGGCGAACGACGAAAATGTCATAAACGCTTCGGTCGAATTTAATGAAAAAACTTTGCAGCCGACGTATCGTTTATTGGTCGGACTTGCGGGCGCGTCTTCGGGAATCGAAATCGCGCGGCGATTTGGCATTCGAGATGTGGTGATCGAAACGGCGCGGCGAAATCTCGACATTTCCGCGCAAGAAGCTGAAAATTATTTGCATAAACTGCAATTTGAAACAAGACAAGCGGAAGATTTGCGAATTGCGCTTGAAGAAGAACGCGAAGCCGTCGCCAATAAATACGCGCTTTTAGACATCGAAGCTGGCAAAAAGGAACGCGAGCGTCAAAAACAATTTGAACGCGAATTGTCGGAAACCATCGAAGGTTTTGAACGCCAATCGAAAGCATTTGTCAAAACTATTGAAGACAAAGCCTTAAAAGCTAAACTCGAAAAGGAACGCATTGCGCGAAAAGCCGAACTAAATCGCGCCGTCGTGTCTACAGTCCAAAATCCTTCGAGAGTCCAAAATCCGAAGTCCAAAGTCCAAAGTGAGAATTTTGAAGTTGAAGAGCAGCAAACAACGGACAAACCGATTGAAGCCGGCACGAAGGTTTTAACGAAATTCGGCAATGTCGGAACGGTGGAAAAAGTTGACAAAGACACGGCGGAAGTTCTCGTCGGTTCGATGCGTCTGCGCGAGAAATTGGAAAATTTGAAAGCGGTTGTTAATCAGAAAACACAGATGCAGCAATCGCGCGGCGAAAAACTGCAAAATCAAGCAAACAGCAATAATTTACGGCTCGACACGGAAGATGCAGATGCCGAACTAAATCTCATCGGCAAAACCACCGCCGATGCCGAATATGAAGTTGACCGATTTTTAGACGAAGCCTATATCGCCGCACTGCCGCGCGTGCGAATCATTCACGGGTTCGGCACGGGCGCGTTGAAAAATTTCGTCCACCATTTTTTAAAAGGGCATCCGCACGTCGAAAAATTCGGTTTCGCGCCGTCGAATCAAGGTGGACAAGGTGCTACGATTGTAGAATTAAAACAGTAAAATTCGTGTGGGCTTATCACAAATTGCAGGATGAAATAATTTATGCCGCGCACGAAAAATAAAAAATAGTGCTGTATAAAAATGGAAAAAAAGCCCTTGCAATTTTCCGCAACCATCTCTATAATCTTAAATTACAGGGGGTGATAATTTTATGGATATAGATATACATCATAAATTTCACACTGGAAAAGGTGAAAGCACCTAACTTTTGGTGAAATTACATATAAAAAGAAAAGAGGCATGATAAATGCCTCTTTTTTTTATTCAAATTCGACGCGCTCGTAAATTTCTGCCAAATCTAATGAGCAATTAATCGAATCAATCTGAAAACTCGCGTCTAAATCGTAGTATTCTTTCAAAAGCCAATCACCGTTTTCCTGCCTGATAAAATGTTCGACGTGCGGTTCGGTTTGTGAAACCAAAATATAATCAGTCAAAGTTTCGTTAAAATTCCGATAGCGCATAAATTTCACGCCGCGATCAAATTCTTCGGTTGATTCCGACAAAACTTCAATAATTACCGCCGGATTAAGCACAACGTCTTGATGTTTATCGTGATATTCCGGCTCACCGCAGATAACGACCAAATCGGGATACGAAATCATCCCTTTGCCAAAACGCTCTTTTAACGCGCCGCTCTTTACTTTTGTATCTTTAACTCTTCCGCGACACTTTATTCCGCGAAGTTGAGTTTGAACAATGCCTGCCAAATTCATTGAAATATCACCGTGCCTGCCGCTTTCGCCAGCCATCGCATATATTTCGCCGTCAATAAATTCACTGCGCTCATCGGCTTTGCGCTCGGATTTGAGATATTCTTCGGGAGAATAGTAATAAGTTTGCGGTTTTGCTAATCCCATAATTATTGAATTTTAGCTTAATTTGAACTTTAATAGAATTACAAATAAAAAAAATTACTATTATGAACCTTAAACCATTTGAAGAAAAACCTAACGAAATAGACTTTTTTGAAAATAAAAAAACAAATAAAATTTACGTTAGCAAACAATTTAGTGAACTGGAAACAAAAGATACTGCTAGATTTGCTTCGCAAGCTATTGATGGTACGGAAAATCATTATTTTGTTAAAGGTGTTGGAGAAACAGTTCTTCATGTTAGTGATGGTGAGAGAATTGAAATTAAGGCACTGTTTTATGAAGATTCAAGAGAAATAAAAACTTTTACAATTCAAAAATTTTTTAAAACCTCAGATAAACCCTATGGAACTAATAAAGCAGTATCCTTTACTTTTACAGGTGATGAAATAAAAACATTTGTTGATTTTATTTGCAGTATTCCAAATCTAGACCTTTCAAATCCCAACAAAATAAAAATAGATGATGATGCGATTAAAGAATTGCTACTTTCAAAAGAACAAGCATTGAATCTTTTTAAAAATAACAGAACTGTTTTTGAAGAATTATACAAAAACGAAATTACAATTTCAGATATAGTCAATTTAAGGTACAAAAAAGAGCAATTAAGGTACTTTAAACAACTTTTAGAGGACGATGATTTCTTTGAAAATGAAAAGCGAATGACATCTGCCAGAGGTAATGAGCAAGTTTGGCAGAACTTTTTCGAGAAAAACACTTGGATTTTAGGTTATGGGCTTAATTTTATTTTCAATACTCCACTTGAAGAAGAAAAATTGGAGCAAGTTGTAAGTGGAGCCAATGTTTTTAGTGCAGGCAAAAGAGTAGATGCTTTAATGAAAACAAGAGGAATAATAAATTCTCTTTGTTTTTGTGAAATCAAAACTCACACTACAAATCTACTAAAAAAAATAAAAACAAGTTATCGTCTTGAAGTTTGGTCAGTTTCGGATGAATTAGCAGGAGGTGTAGGTCAGATACAAAGAACCGTTCAAAAGTCAATAGAAAATATTAAAACTAAAACTCAAATCAAAGATCAACAAGGCAATCTAACAAATGAAGAAGTCTTTCTTTATAATCCAAAATCTTTTCTTTTAATTGGCTCTCTAAAAGAATTTAAAGGTGATAATGGAACTAATGAAGATAAATTCTCCTCTTTTGAATTGTTCAGACAAAATATTTTCAAACCAGAAATAATTACTTTCGATGAATTATTTGAAAGAGCAAAATTTATAATGGATATTGCTGAACATAATGAGAATATACCAAGTGAATCGAATATTATAGATGATAATTTTCCGTTTTAGATGTGTTGTATTTAACCGAAAACTTCGACGGCAACAGGACGCTCAACAGCGATAATAGTGCAATTATTTTTAGTATTTTCAATTTTATGTAAGATTTTTGCCGTCAATCAACTTTACGCCACAACACAAACAGGAAATAACTGGAACATTTTCCACGATAAGAAGATTTTCACCTTTGCCGTAGCTTTTGGAAACATGAATTATTTTCGCCTCATTTTTCCCGCAGACATCACAAATCATATTAAATCTCATTCAAAAAACTCACACCATCTTTTAATTCAAAACCGAAATTTTCCGCGATTGTCTGACCAATATCCGCTAAACTCTGGCGCGTTCCGAGATTTACGCCTTGTTTGACATTTTTACCATAAACGAGAAGCGGCGTATATTCGCGGGTGTGGTCAGAACCCGGAAAAGTCGGATCGTTGCCGTGATCGGCAGTGATGATGAATAAATCGTCATCTTTTAATGCGTCCAAAATTTCGGGCAGACGATTATCGAAATGTTCCAAAGCTTTGGCATAACCTTCCGCGTCGCGGCGGTGTCCGTAAAGCATATCGAAATCTACGAGATTGCTGAAAATTAAACCTTTAGATTCGGCATTTAAGGCATTTATTGTTTGGTCAATTGACTGCTCGTTATTTTTCGCGGTCAAATCTTCCGTAACGCCCATCGAATCGTAAATCGAAGCGATTTTTCCGATGCACACGACGTCTAAATTTTTATTTGTTAACAACGGCAAAAGATTGTCCGGCGGCGGCGCAACGGCGTAATCGTGGCGGTTTTCGGTGCGCTTGAAGTCTTCGGCATTTTCGCCGATGAACGGACGCGCAATGACGCGCCCGACTTGATCTTCGCCGGAGAGAATTTTCCGCGCAATCTCGCAGATTTCGTAAAGTCTTTTAACCGGAATAATTTCTTCGTGCGCGGCGATTTGGAAAACCGAATCGGCGGAAGTGTAAACTATCGGTTTGCCGGTTTTGATGTGTTCTTCGCCGAATTGTTTGATGATTTCCGTTCCCGAAGCCGGAACATTTGCCAAAACGCCGTCAACATTTGCTTCGGCGACAAATTTATCAATCACACGCGGCGGAAAACCATCGGGAAATGTCGGAAAGGCTTTTTCCAGAACGATTCCGGCAATTTCCCAATGTCCGGTCGTCGTGTCTTTGCCGTTCGATTTTAGAGCGCATTTGCCGTAATTGCCAATCGGATTTCGGGCGGCGGGCAAATTTTCCAAAGACTTGATATTTCCCAAACCCAATTTTTGCAGATTCGGCAGATTGACTTTGCGCGATTTCAAAATATTGCCCAAAGTGTCCGCGCCTTTATCGCCCCAATTTTCCGCGTCCGGCATTTCGCCGATGCCCGCGCTGTCTAAAATCATCAAAACTATTCGATTAAATTTTTTGTTTGTCATAACTATTTTCCTGACTTCGCAGATAGATTTTAACATAAATAAGACTTTCCGAATTGTTCGTCTGCCGATAAAATCTCAAAAAAATATAGAAAAAATCAGAAACCTTTTCTCAGAAAGCGGAACTAATAGTTTGCTGAGAAATTCGGACGCAGAATTATTTCATATTAAAAGTCAGACTATGTATAATCTATGTCAGCGTAACAAATTGCAGGTTTAAGACAATTATACAAAAAGGAAAAATAAATTTTTAGTTGAAATAATTCTACGATTCAAATATTTATTAAATAGGAGAAACACGATGCGTCAATTCAGTTACATCACACTTTTTTTTCTGGTAATGAGTATAAATGTCTTCGCTCAAAAACAAGTAGCGAATTCCGCTCCGGCTTGTAATCCGGTTTTTGCACGGCAGCTTGTCGAACAGCAGGTTGCCGACGGAAAATCGGTTGCAGATACTGAAAAGCGCATCAAGATTTTGCTTCGTTCGGCGGATTTTCTCTGGAAATTTGACGAAGAAACGGCGCGTAAATATTTCGCCGAAGCATATTCGGTTGCCGAAAAAAGATTCGCCGAAAAAGGTTTTGAGGATAAAAAAATAAGCGAAAGCAAATCAGGTTTTGCCACGATGAGAATGCCGGATTTCCGCACGGAAGTTATTCGAGCCATTGCTAAAAAGGACGGTGATTGGGCAAAGCGTCTGAGCGAAAAACTGCTTAAAGATTATGAAGCAGAGATTGAGAATCGTAAAAACGATCTCAATAAAACCAGGGAATTAGGTGATTTGCTGAATATCGCCGTAGAATCGGCAAAAGATAATCCGCAGTTGAGTCTTTATTTTTTTCGGCAAATAATGCGTTATCCGCTTGATTATCATTGGCTTTGGTCGCTTTATGGAGCGGCGAAGGAAAATCAAAGTTTGACGGATCAGGTTTATCTCGAAGCCTTAAATAATTACGCCAACGAATCGCCGCGACGGATGCTTTTTTTGGCGGCTTATCCGTTCGGCAATGAAAGAATTTTCGGCGTTGACAAATATCAATTCGGCACAAGTGCGCCCGCAGATTTTGTGCCGAATCCGAAACTTCAACTCCAGTTTCTCAATACATTTTTCAGCCGGATTGACAGATTTGTAAATAATCCCGACGATTTGAACAAACCCGCCGACGAATACCGGCTTCCTGAAATCACTTATATCGTTAGTGCTTTGCAGGACATAGAGCCGATTATTGTGCAGAATTTTCCGAATCTTTTCGAGCGATTTTCAAACGTCAAAGCCAAAGCCAACGCTCAGATGAGCGCGGAATCTCGGAAAGATTTGGAAGGCAGAGAGAAAAGTTATGAAGACTACGGTTCGAGTTTTGACGAACGGCTGAAAAGACTGGAAAAAGCCGAATCGGAAGGAAAACTTACCGACGATATGATTAGCGGACTTTCCACCGGCATTAAAACCGAGGAAGCCTTCGCCGAATTTGAACCGTGGCTCGATAAAATCATGGATGAAAAATTACGCGAAAGCACTTCGGAATATTTTTATTTCCGACGTTCTGAACTGGCGACCAAAGAAAATCGTTTTGACGATGCGCGAAAATACGCCGATAAAGTCGGCGACATCGAACACAAAGCGGTTTTGTATTTTAAAATTGCCGAAGCGCAGTTGAAAACCGTTAATCAACAATATGAAGCCAATGATATTTTGTCGGAAGTTTCAAAACTCGCCGCCAAAGCCGACGATTCGGTTGAAAAGGCGCAGGTTTTGCTCGGTCTGGCTAATATTTATGAGAAGTTTAATCATTATAACGCCTTGACCGCGCTCGGTGAAGCTATCAGAATTGTCAACAAACTTGAAAACCCTGATATTTTTTCGACGAGTACTTTCAGCGTCATCAAAGGCAAAAGTTTTGCTCATTACGCCGTTTTTAATACGCCGGGATTTAATCTGGAAACAGCTTTTGAGGAAATCAGCAAAAAGGATTTTGAAATTTCGCTCTCAAATGCTCAAAATTTGCAGGATAAATATTTTCGCACACTGGCGGTTTTGGCTGTCGCTAAAAATTGCGTGGAAAATCAGCCGAAAAATAAAGTTGACAATAAAAAACCGATTGGCAAATTGAAACAACAAAATTAATTTTCGTTCGGTTTTTCGTCCGCCAACGCATCATCAATTTCCTTTTCGGTTTTGGCGCGTACTTTTTCAACTAAATCGTCGGCTTTTTGAACGTTAGCTTCAAGATTTGCACGGTTGGCTTGAATTTGCAGTAAAAGTGAATCTATTTTCGCCTTTTCGGTTTCGAGAGATTTTTTATTTTGATCGCGGATTTCTTCCGGTCTGAGCGAACCGGCAAAATTGGCAGAGCGTTCAATTATTTCGGGGCGCAAATTGTATTCAACCTGTTCGAGCCGCGATTTTACCGAATTTTCCTTTTCAATCAATTCGTAAAGCTGCTTTCGCAAGGACTCGGCTCGTTGTTCCGCCCGCGTCAGAATGTCGAGATTTAACAAAAGCCGTTTCTGTTTTTCGTCGTATTCATTCTTTTGCGTTGATTCCAATGACTTCAAGCGCGAATTCATTTCCTTGAGCCGCGTGTTAAATTTGTCAATTTTTTCATCCAAAGTCGTCGAGTTTTCAATCGGCTGAGTTTCCGGCACGATTATTTGATTAGTGTTCGGATAATCACTCGCGCGACTGATGATTTCGGGAACATTCTGCTGCGTCGGTACAGGAGTCGGCGAAACTATCGGTTTACTCGCGCGGCGATTGGTCTGTGCATCAGTTGTTGAAACGGAAATAAATAAACACAACAATACGGCAATTGCCGTAAAAAATGTCTGCGGTTTTAGATTGTAAATCGTGCTTTTCATAATTTTAACTTTTTGCACTGCCGATCTTTTTCGTATTTCCGGCAATTTTATCGGGAAATAAATCGCCGGTAAAAAATTCGACAATGTTTTTACCCGTGCCGACAAACGGAATCGCGTCGAGTCCGGTATTTAAAACTCCATTGACCAAACCTTTTCTTTTAATATCGTAGCCGATCATCCCGATTGCCACTGCCGAACCGACATAAGGTACTGATTTTGCCGCCCTTCTCGCTATTTTCCAACCGCCCGCTTGCGCCAATTTGCGCGTTAAACTCGGATTTTTATCTGACATTAATTTTTCCTTTCCGTAAATTTTCTGATAATTTTACACTTGCCTAATTCGGATGACAAAAGCATACTTTAACTTTGCACGCTGAATTCCGGCTAAAGTTTCAATTTCTGGATAATAAAATGACACTCATCATAAAGAATCTTGCCAAAAGATATGATAACAATTTAGTGATAAAAGATGTTTCATTGGAAGTCGAAAGAGGCGACATTCTCGGTTTGTTCGGCGTGGTCGGTGAAGGAAAAACTACGGTTATCCGCTCGATTGCCGGAGTTTTGCAGCTCGACGGCGGAACTGTTCATTTCGATTCGCAGGATATTACGCTTTCATCCTGCGAAGATCGCGGCTTTCATTTTCCCGATTTAACCAACGAATCTTTTTGGACTTCTATTTTCAATACGGATAAAACTTCACCGTTAGCCGACGGCGAAGGACAGGCTTTAGCTCTCGAAGACGCATTAAGCAAAGCGAAAGACGTGCTTCTACTCGACAATCAGTTTTGTTTTATGGACAGGCAGACACGCGAAAATAATTGTGAAAAATTGCGGCAAACCGTTAAAGAAAAAAAGCTGGCGGTAATTTTTGCGACCAACAACTACGATGAAATTTTTTCTATTTGTGACCGTGTTGCCGTGCTTCACAACGGCGCAATAATCCAAACCGGAACGCCGCGCGAAGTTTATGCAAACCCGCAAACCGCAGCGGTTGCAGACATTACCGGAAGAAATAATCTGATTGAAGCCCGCCGCATAACTTCAAACAAATCCGATATGCCGGAATTCCAAACCGTCAAAGGCAAACACACGCTTTTTACAGACAAAATTGATGAAAAAAAATTCGACTCACAAAGTGAAAACGTAATTCTCGCCATTCGTCCCGAACATATTTCAATTTCCTTCGGCGCGTCTTTTCCCGAAGATAATCTGTTAAAAGCTAAAATTACCAATATAATTTTCAAAGGCGAAACCACTTTGATTATGCTCGATGCCGGCGGCTTGGAACTTCAGGCGATGGTTCTGCGTCTTGTCGGTTTAAATATCGGCGATGAATGTATGGTCGGCTTGCCGCCTGACAGAATTTTGGTTTTAAAAGATTAATTAATTATAAATCAATCAGACGATTTGTTTTTTATCAAAAGAAAAAGCGGATAACTTGCCGCCAGCAACACAAGCGCATAAAGGCTTGGATACTGATTGCTGAAGATGTAACCAACAAATAACCCGAAAAGAAGTTTGCGTTCTTATTCTGCCGCCGACTGATCCGGCGATCACGACACTAGCCTCAGATTTTAAGACTTGAAGATAGATTCGTGGTTTTCGACTCACGAAATTATTCTCCAAAGTAAATCTAAAATCAAAACTGCGATGAAATGAATTTTTTGGACACTACGAGATATTCTTTTCATTGGCGTTCGGCTGAATCGAACAACGAACAGAAGGCGCAGAAAAAAGTTCAGAAACTACTTCGCCGTTGCCAAAAATAAGATTACAAATAAAAATTCAAGAAAATAAATAACTTGTTCTTGTTTCAATAAAAAGTTAAATAACCGCCGAGTATCTAACGGATTTTTTGTGTTCGATTTCGTCAGTGATATTTGAAATGTTGTACATTTTGGTCTGGTCAAATTATAAAAAACCGGCACTTTCAACTTAACCTCTTTTGATTATTATTACATATAGCAAATTTGTGGAAAACACGAATGCGGACAATCGTGAAATTTCGATTGGCTCAAAAAAAACTGTAAAAAAATATGAAATTCGCAAAATATACTTTTCTAATCGCCGGAATTTACGGCATCATCGTGCTTGTGCCGATGTATTTTCTCAAAGATTACGTCGGACAGCAAAATCCGCCGCCGCTGACACACGCCGAGTTTTTTTACGGATTCGTCGGAGTCGCTTTGGCGTGGCAATTCGTCTTTTTAATCGTTTCGCACAATCCGGCAAAAAATCGTCCGCTGATGCTGCCTTCGATTTTAGAAAAAGCCGCGTGGGGAATTCCGATTTTGATTTTATTTCTGCAAGGAAAGGTGTCAGCTTCAATATTCGGCGCGGGAATGATTGATTTAATTTTCGGAGCGTTGTTCGCTGTTTCATATATTAAAACGAGCGAATAAGATTAAATGTTGCTCCCTAAAATACTTAATTCTTTCATCTGCCGAAAATTTTTCAATCGCGTAACGTCTTGAGTGGCATTTGGATACTTTGTGTTGCTGACTTTCGCATCCGAATAATCAATTAAAGATTCTGCAAAATCAATTACTACGAGATTAAACCCGGTGAGTTTTTCAAAGTTGACGATGTATCCGGCATCAAAAAATTGTAATAAAAAGGGAAGAAGTATTATACTGCTTCCCTTGTTTGAAAATTTCAATTACTTTGAAATAAATAATGTGAATCAAGAGTAGAGAATTAGCAGATAGACAATCAATTCGATAAGGTTT